>JAEXXY010000145.1 GCA_023451855.1 Actinomycetes bacterium | reverse complement strand
CGGTCGGCGGCCATCGTGTACTGCGCGAGATCGTTGGTGCCGAGCGAGCCGAAGTCGACCTCGCCGAGCACGTGCCCGGCCCGCAGCGCGGCACCGGGCACCTCGATCATGACCCCGGCCTTGGGCAGCCCGTTCTCGCGGACCCGCCGCGCGAACCAGGCCGCCTCCTCGACGGTCGCGACCATCGGCGCCATGACGCGCACGTCGGCCCCGGTGTCGCGGGCGGCGATGGCGAGGGCCTCGAGCTGGGCGTCGAGCAGCTCCGGCCGCTCGGCGGACAGGCGCAGGCCCCGACGCCCGAGCGCCGGGTTCTCCTCGGGCCCGAGGTCGGCGAAGGCGAGCGGCTTGTCGGCGCCGGCGTCGAGCGTGCGGACGACGACGCGTCGGTCGCCGAAGGGCGCCATGACGCGTCGGTAGATGTCGGCCTGCTCCTCGACGGTGGGCGCCTTGTCGGCGGAGAGGAAGACGAACTCGGTGCGGAACAGCCCGACGCCCTCGAGGTCGAGCGGCCCTGCGGCCTCGGCGTCCTCGACGCCGCCGATGTTGGCGAGCAGCGCGATCGCGGCACCGTCAGAGGTTCGCCCGGGCCCGGACAGGTGGGCAAGCGCGTCGGCCCGGCGCTGCCGGCGTCGGGCCTGCTCCTGCACGACCTCGGGGTCGGGGTCGACGCTGACCTCGCCGGAGTCGCCGTCGAGCGCGACGGGCGTGCCGGGCGCGATGTCCATGGCGCCGTGCAGTTGCACGACGGCGGGGATGCCCATCTGGGCGGCGAGGATGGCGGTGTGGCTCGTGCGGCCGCCGCCCTGGGTGATGATGCCGACGACGAGCGCCCGGTTGAGGGTGGCCGTCTCGGCCGGGGCGAGGTCGTGCGCCACGAGGACGCTCGGCTCGGTGAGCTCGGGCACGCCCGGTGCCGGCACCCCGAGCACGGCGGCGACGGCGCGCGCCCCGACATCGCGCAGGTCGGTGACGCGTTCGGCGAAGTACCCGCCGAGCGCCTCGAACTGCACGGCGTACTCCTCGACCGCGTGGGTGATCGCCGTGGCCCGGCCCTGGCCGGCGGCCAGCAGCTTGTCGGCCGCCTTGACCAGGCCCTTGTCGCGGGCGATGAGGGCGGTGGCCTTGAGGATCTGCTGCGCGGTGTCGTCGGCGTGGGCGGCCCGCTCCTCGAGCGAGACCGCCACCGCCTCGAACGCCGCCTTGACGTCGGCCAGGGCGGCCTCGTGGTCCTCGGGCGCAGCCTCGTTCGCCGGCGGCTGGACCGGTGGTGCGACCTGCACCACCGGTCCGTACGCCGTGCCGGGGCTGACGCCGATGCCGTGGATCGTCGTCTCGGCGGCCATCAGTGCCTCCTCAGGCGTCGAGGTCCTGCGAGAGCAGGTCCACCAGCTGGTCCAGCGTCGCGTCGGCGCCGTCGCCGTCCGCGCTGAGCACGACCTCTTCGCCGTGCTTGGCGCCGAGGGCCATGACGCCGAGGATGCTCGTCGCGTCGACGGGGTCCTGGCCGGGTCGGGCGATCTCGACGTCGAGGCCGCTGTTGCTCGCGGCCTCCACGAAGAGCGCGGCGGGGCGGGCGTGCAGGCCCACGGACGAGGCGATGGTGACGGTACGGCTGGGCATGGACTGCTCCTTCGTTGTCAGTGGTTCAGACGGTAGCGGTGGCCTCGACCTGCGCAAGGTTCGCTTCGCGGGAGCGCAGGGCGATGAAGATCAGGGTCATCACCACGACGCCGATGGCGAGGGCGAGGAGGAAGAGCAGGAAGTTGCCGATGAGCGGCAGCACCCAGATGCCTCCGTGCGGGGCCCGCAGCGTGGCGCCGAAGACCATGACGAGGGCTCCGGTGACGGCGGAGCCGACGACCGAGCTGGCGATGACGCGCACCGGGTCGGCGGCCGCGAACGGGATGGCGCCCTCGGAGATGAACGAGAGGCCGAGCAGCCAGGCGGCCTTGCCGTTCTCGCGCTCGGGCTCGGAGAAGAGCTTCGGGCGCAGAGTCGTGGCGAGCGCCATCGACAGCGGCGCGACCATGCCGGCGGCCATGACGGCGGCCATGATCTTCAGCTGCGGGGAATCGGCGGCGGCGCCGGCGCTCGCGAGGCCTGCGGTCGCGAAGAAGTAGGCCACCTTGTTGACCGGACCGCCGAGGTCGAAGCCCATCATGGCGCCGAGGATGGCGCCGAGCACCAGGGCGCTCGCGCCCGTCATGCCGGTCAGCCAGCTGTTGAGCGCGTCAGTGAGCCAGACGATCGGGCGCCCCAGGACCGTGATGAACAGCCCACCGGTGATGAACGCCGAGAGGAGCGGGATGACGACGACGGGCATGACGCCGCGGACGCCCTTGTGCACGTTCCAGCCGGCGATCCACCGTGCGACGAGGCCACCGAGGATGCCGGTGGCGATGCCGCCGAGGAAGCCGGCGCCCATGGTCGCCGCGATCCAGCCGCCGACGATGCCGGGCACGAGGCCGGGCCGGTCGGCGATGGCGAACGCGATGAAGCCGGACAGGATCGGCACGAGGAACTGGAACGACGCATTGCCGATGACGAAGAGCAGCGCCGCCCACGACGTCAGGCTGAAGGCGCTGAAGTTCTGCGTGATGTTGTACTTACCCTCGGCGGTCAGGCCGTACTTGACGATCTCGATCGGGCCCTGGTCCCCGAGGGCGACCGTGGAGAGCATGAAGCCGAGCGCGATGAGGATGCCGCCGGCAGCGACGAACGGGATCATGTAGGAGACACCGGTCATCAGCCACTGGCGGATCTTCGTGGCGGTGCTCGCACCCTCCTCGACCTTCGAGGTGAGCCCGCCCGACGCTCCCGCGGTGGCAGCCGCGGCAGCCGCGGCCTCGCGCTTGCCCGGGTCGGCGTCCCACTCGGCGACGAGATGCTCGGCCTGCGACACCAGGGCCGGCCCGTCGGAGATGCCCTTCTTGACCCCGACGTCGACGAGCGGCTTGCCGGCGAAGCGGCCGGCGTCCTTGACCGGGAGGTCGTGGGCGAAGATGACGGCGTCGGCGGCGGCGATCTGCGCCGCAGTGAGCGGCTTGGACCCGGCCGAGCCCTGCGTCTCGACGAGCATCGTGTGCCCGGCGGCCTTCGCCGCGTTCTCGAGGCCCTCGGCCGCCATGTACGTGTGGGCGATGCCGGTGGGGCACGACGTGACGCCGACGAGGTTGAGGGTGCGGCGCTCGCGGGTTGCCGTGGCGACCGAGCCCGACGCGTCTGCCGGGGCGGCAGCGCCGCCGGCCGTGGCCGCGGCGGCACCCGC
>JAEXXY010000118.1 GCA_023451855.1 Actinomycetes bacterium | reverse complement strand
CCGCCCGTGTGGCGCCGCCCCCCCCCCCCCCACCGCGGGCGCCCCCCCCCCCCCTGGGGGGGGGGCGCGACGTCGTCCCGTGTGGCCGTCAGTGGTGAGGGCCGTGGTTGGATGAGGTGATGACCGTCCAGCCTGCTGCAGAGTCCACGACCCTCATCGAGCTCGACGTCTGGGCCGACCTCGTCTGCCCGTGGTCCTGGATCGCCAAGCGCCGGATCGAGGCGGCGATCCACGCCTTCGAGCGGCCGCACGACGTCACGGTGCGGCTGCGCGCCTACGAGCTGGACCCGGAGTGGCCGGCCCGGCGCAACGAGCCGGTGCCCGACGTGATCGGCTCCCGGCCGGACGAGGAGGCCGAGGCCGAGCGGGCCCTTCGCGCGCACGCCCACGAGGTGGCCGAGGCCGACGACCTCGTCTTCGACCTCGACTCGGCCGTCACGGCCAACAGCTTCGACGCGCACCGCCTCGTCGCCCTGGCGCGCGAGATGGGCGGTCCGGCGCTGCAGTCGGCTGCGGTCGAGCGCTTCTTCTCCGCGCACTTCCGCGAGGGCCTGCCACTCGACGAGCCGGAGGTCCTCCAGCGGCTCGGCGCCGAGTGCGGCCTCGACGAGCGCCGCGTCGCCGCGGTCCTCGCGTCCGACCACTACGCCGGCGAGGTCCGAACGGATGAGAAGCAGGCCCGTGACCTCGGGATCACGGCGACGCCGTTCGTGCTCGCCAACGGGTTCGCCGCCGTGCCCGGCGCCCGCCCGGTCGAGGAGTACCTCGCGCTGCTGCGCGGCGTCGCGGTACAGGGTGATGACCGGGGCTAGGCCCCGCTGCACCGACGCGACAGGTCACGAGGCGTCCGCCTGCCTACGCGCGTCCGGGCTGCGAACGCGCGTCCGGCCTGCCTAGGCGTCGGCGCCCGACGCCTCGGTGACGCTCGTGGCCGAGGGCGCCCCGGCGCTGGGGCGGCCGAACGACACCGCGGTGGCGACCGGGGTCGAGGCCGCCGAGCGCAGCTGGGCGTCCGGCTGGGCTCCCAGTGCCGCGTTGACCATCGAGAAGGCCCGGCGCAGGGCCACGAAGACCGTGATGGCGAAGATCTGCCGGTCGTCGAACCCGGCTGCGCGCAGCGGCTCCAGGTCGGCGGGAGTCGTCGCGTTGGCGTCGCGGGCCACGGTGCGCGCCCATGCGGCCAGGGCCGCGTCGGCGGCGTCGAGCGACTCGTCGTCGCCGGTCAGGACGGCGCCCGCGACGTCGGGTCCGGCCTCGCCGGCGAGCCGGTTGCCCCACGCGAGCGCGCAGTAGGAGTCACCGGCGGTGGCCGCGGCGGCGCTGACGAGGATGCCGCGCTGCCGGAAGCTCAGCCCACCGATCCGGACCATGTCGGCCAGCAGGGCGAAGAGCGTGTCGTGCGCGGCGGGGTCGTGGGCCCAGAGGTGCGACAGGTTCATGACGAAGCCCTGGGCGTCGAGGTCGCCCTCGAAGGAGGCGCGGACATCGGCGGTCAGCGGGGGTTCGGTGAGGAAGCCGTGGGCGGGGTCGGTGGCCATGGCGTGCTCCGTTTCGTCGTGCAACGCCCTCACATCGTGGCACGGGCGGACGGGGCGGGGGAGCGGTCCGGGTGGGTCGGCCGGCCGGACGCTCTGTCGGCCTTCCCTGCTGGGCCGGTGGGACCGTCAGGGTGTCAGAGCGCGGGAGCGGGCACCGGTCCGGCGGTCGTCGACAGGTCGATGCTGACATCGACGGCGCGCAGCTCGCGGACGAGCGTCTCCTCCCGGGCGGTGAGCTCGGCCAGGTGCCTCGCGTCGGTGCGGGTGCCGGCCCCGAGCGAGGCCCAGCGCACCTCGTCCTCGACGCGGGCCAGCTCGGCGACGATCGCTGCGACGGTTCTGCTCATGGGCTGCCCGTACCCACCAGGGGTACCACTGCAACAGGCCGCCGGCGCGTCGTCCGCAGAGGTCAGTCGCGGTCCCACGGCGCCTCCTCGCCCATCTTGTCGTAGTACTTCGCGAGGTGGCTGCGGACGCGGTCGACATCGGACGCGGGAAGGTCGACGCCGCCGCGTGAGCCCTGCAGGACGGCGGCCGCCGCCATGACTCCGCGCGGCACGGCCTGCAGGCGACCTCCGATGACGTCGGCGATGAGCAGCTTGTAGGCGGTGAAGTTGTCCTTCTTCTCCTTGTCGTACCAGACGTGAGCATCCCGGTACTTCGCGTTCGGCTCGTCCTCGGCACCGGCCCACCGGCGCACCCGCTTCTCGGCGGCGTCACCATCCCACTCGCGGTCACGGTCGGCGAGGGGCAGGTCCTGAAAGCTCGTCACGCTCATGAGCGCGTCCTTTCCGGCGTTGGTCGCTCGGGCGTCGGGCGCCAGGCACACCGCACCTGCCGTACCCGCGCCCACGCAGGACGACACCGCCGCGGCGAAGGCGTCTGGCGAGGGCGTCGGCCGTGGCCCGGACAGGGCTCGTCCCGCCGCGTTTCGGGTGGCCAGTTCCGGGAGGTTAAGCCTGGATCCCGGGAGGGCGCCGCGGCGGGACGAGCAAGTGTGCACGGGTCCGGCCGGAGCTTGCGCTGACCCGGCCGCTTCTTCGACCCTGACTCCACGGTGACACACGTCGTGCCGTCGTGGGGGCTCGGCTGGCTGCGACTTCCTGCAACATGAGGTGAGCCGGCTGACTGCGCGCCGGGATCGTTGTAGATGCTGCCTCGATGTCCTGTCTGCGCAGGCGTCGCGTCGCCGAGGCGTCGGGTCGGCGACGATGGGGTGGTGTCGGCGCACCACCCCACCGTGCGTCGTCTTTCGACGCGGTCAGTCGTGGTGGTGGTGGTGGTGGTGGTGGTGGTGGTGGT
>JAEXXY010000103.1 GCA_023451855.1 Actinomycetes bacterium | reverse complement strand
CCCCTGTAGCTGCCGGACCCCCCGCGGGACCCGCCTCGGGCTGCTGCTTGGACCTCCGGGAAGCGGAGCAGCCCCTTCGCGGCGATGACGAAGCCGGCCGCGCCGAGCTCGCCCGCGAGACCGAGGCCGAGGATGACGAGGCGCTCCATGGGGCCGAGGAGCCGGCCGCCCTTGAGACGGTCCGCGGGGTCGGGCACGGGGGGAGCCGCGATCTGGTCGGGTCGCAGGGCTCCGATCGTGAGCAGGATCAGGCGCACGATGACGTTGGCGGTGGCGATGTTGAAGGCGACGAGGCCGGCGATGAGCAGGACGCGGTCGGGGGAGTGCGACGCGCCGGAGGGAAGGTCGGCCCAGTGCAGCCACGTGGCCAGAGCCCCGTCCGGCGCGCTGGCGGCGCCCGAGAAGAGGATCAGCCCGACCACGACCACCGCGAAGGCGGCCAGCGCCTCGAGGGAGCGGCGTCCGGTGCGCTGTGCGTGGCGGGACAGTTCCATCCACCCCGCGCAGCCGACGAGTGCGAGCGCGAGGGCGAGGACGTCGGGCCACGACGTGAGGCCGGCGACCCAGGCGAGGGCGGCCACGACCACCGGTGCCGTCACGTGGGCGGCGAGCCGCGACCGGCGCCAGGACGAGGAGCGGACGAGGTCGGCGACCCCGAGCCCGACGAGGACGACCGACAGCCACGTCACGACAGCCGCCCGAGGGCAGCCATGGCGTCGAGGGCGACCCCGACGCCGTCACGCCGCACCCGCTGCGACACCGCGGACGCGCTGATGCCGAGCCGCGTCGCGACGTCGTGCTGGCTCTGGCCGTCCATGAGTCCTCCGAGGATGTCGCGGGTCGTCGTCGACATCGACCCAACCATGAAGTCCAGACAGTCGAGCGCGACGCGCAGGGCCGTCACCGTGTCGGGGGAGACCCCGTTCTTGCCGGCCTCCGTCGCTCCGGGGGAGAAGCCGGTGCGCGCAGTACGCGAGCGCGGCCGGGTGGCACGCTCCTCGACCTCGACGATGGCGTCGCGCGCGGCCCAGTAGCCCGGGCCGTCGTGAACGCCACGGACCGGGTCGAGCGTCGAGACCTCACCCCGGCCCACGCCGAAACGCACGTCGGCGACGGGGTGCAGGTGGGCCCGGACGCGGAAGCTGGCGGTGAGCGCGTCGCCCACGGTGGCGAACACGCCCTGGAACTCGTCGCCGAGCGTGATGACGAGGGGGTCGAGCGGCGTCGTCGACGAGTTGGCCGCGCCGATCGCCTCCTCGAGCGCGTCGTGCAGCTGCTGGCGGTCGGGGTGGAGCCGCGAGTCGACGACGTCCCCGATGAGCACCACGGGTGAAGTCTTGACCTTCATCAGAGCCATGTGAAGATGATACGTTCATTTGTTCAATGAAGGCATGGACTTCAGAAACGATGAATGAAGATCTCAGCTGAATCCCCGCCGGGCTGCGTCAGTCCGGCACCGGCTGGCCCTCGGCGTCGCGGGCCGCGTTGTCGATGTCGTCGGTCGAGCCGGCGATGTCGAGGTCGGCCTTGTCCTCCCCGGTGATCCAGGCGTAGGTCGCGCCGGCGATGAGGCCGCCCACGATGGGCGCGACCCAGAACGCCCAGAGCTGGGCCGGCGCGTCGTTGCCGTTGAAGAACGCGACAGCCGTGGAGCGAGCCGGGTTGATCGAGGCGTTGCTCACCGGGATCGCGACGAGGTGGGCCAGCACGAGACCGAAACCGATGGCGAGCGGCGCGAAGCCCTTGGGGGCGTCGTCCTTGGTCGCCCCGAGGATGATGTACACGAAGAACGCCGTGACGAGGGCCTCGACGACGAGGACCGCGCCGAGCCCGAACCCGCCGGGGGAGTGGGCACCGTAGCCGTTGGCCGCGAGGTTGCCGGTGGCCGCAAGGCCCTGCGAGGTCCACAGGCCCGTCAGGGCGGCCCCGGCCAGCAGGCCCCCGACGAGCTGCGCGACGAGGTAGAGAGGAACCTCGCGCCACGCGAACCGCCGGGCGATCGCGATGCCGATGGTCACCGCAGGGTTGAAGTGCGCGCCCGACACGTGCCCGACGGCGTAGGCCATCGTCGTCACCGCGAGCCCGAACGCGAGGGCGATGCCGAGGTGACCGATGCCGAGCTGCACCGGGGCGGAGTCGCTGAGGTCCTGGCGCACGAACTTGCCGTTGAAGATCGCCGACCCGCAGCCGATGAACACGAGCCAGAAGGTTCCGAGGGCCTCGACGGCGAGGCGCGAGCTCATCTTGGGGGTGTACATCGTGCTCCTCCAGCGGACGTCGACGTGAAGACCCCGGGCGGATGCCGGTGCCTCGCAGCGTAGTGCGGGGGTCTTCCCAGGCGGGGGATCGCGCGCGTCCGGTGGGTTCGCCCTCCGCGCGGGTGTCGAGTTGACGGCCGGCCGCTGTCCAGATAGTGAAGTAGGCAGCCAAATGTACGGTTAGCGCCGTTCACGCAGGTAGCATGGCCTCGCGCCGATTGCCCCTTTTGCACCTTCTGTCTCCACGGCTGGTCGAGGGGTGGCTCGAGATACCCGGGTCTGCGGCGCGCATTCGGGGTCGGCAGGGAGCCAGGGGTACACAGGGTGATGACACGGTGACGGCGAAGACTCGAAGGGCCCGCTGGGTTCGTCTCGGCTGGGCAGGGGTCGACGCCGTCCTCTGGGTCGTCATGATCTTCGCGGCGCTGTGGATCCGCCTCGACTTCCGGTTCGACAACGAGTTCGTGCACGGGGCGGCCTGGTTCGCCCTCGCCGCGATGGTGGGGCAGCTCCTGCTCGGCTACATCGTGGGCCCCTACTCGATCAGCCACGTCCTCGGCTCGTTCGAGGAGGTCGTCGAGCTGACGACCACCACGGTGGTCGTCGGTGCGCTGCTCTTCCTCACCGGCCTGCTCATCGAGCCCGCCGTGGTGCCACGGGGCGTGCCACTCACCGCTGCGGCCCTCGTTCTGGCCGCCATGTTCGCGCTGCGCTTCGTCGTGCGCACCGTGCGCTCGCACCGCGCCGCTCAGTCGGCCGCCGAGCGCAAAGCCATCGTCTTCGGCGCAGGCGAGGCCGGACGGCGGCTGATCCGCAGCATGAAGTACGACGACGCGAGCGGTTTCGTGCCGGTGGCGCTGCTCGACGACGACAAGAGCAAGCACCGGCTGCGGCTCGAGGGCGTGCGGGTGCGCGGCACCCGCTCCGACCTCGCCGAGGTCGCGGAGCGCTTCGACGCAGACACCCTGATCGTCGCCCTGCCGAACGCCGAGGCCTCGACGCTGCGCGACCTTGCGCTGCGGGCGGCGGACGCCGGGCTCGAGGTCGTCAGCCTGCCGCCGCTCAAGGACATCATCGGCGGGCGCCCCACCTCCCACGACCTGCGCGACCTCGACGTCGCCGACCTGCTCGGCCGTCGGCCCGTCGAGCTCGACACCACGGCCATCGCCGAGCAGATCTCCGGCCGTCGGGTCCTCGTCACGGGGGCCGGCGGGTCGATCGGCTCCGAGCTGTGCCGGCAGATCGCCAAGTTCGGCCCGGCCCGCCTCTTCATGCTCGACCGCGACGAGTCCGGCCTGCAGGCCACGCAGATGAGCCTGTCCGGGCACGGGCTGCTCGACTCCGACGACCTCGTGCTCGCCGACATCCGCGACACCGTCGCCCTCGCCGAGGCCTTCGACCGGGCCCGCCCCGAAGTCGTCTTCCACGCCGCCGCCCTCAAGCACCTTCCCCTGCTGGAGGCGCACCCGCTCGAGGCGTGGAAGAGCAACGTCGTCGGCACCCTCAACGTCCTCGACGCCGCCGAGCGTGTCGGCGTCTCGACGTTCATCAACATCTCCACCGACAAGGCCGCCAACCCCACCTGCGTCCTCGGCTACAGCAAGCGGATCGCCGAGCGACTCACCGCCGACTTCGCCCGACGCGCAGACGGCCGGTACGTGTCGGTGCGGTTCGGCAACGTCCTCGGCTCGCGCGGCTCCGTGGTCCATGCCTTCACCGCGCAGATCGACATGGGCGGTCCGGTCACGGTGACCCACCCCGAGGTCGAGAGGTACTTCATGCTCATCCCGGAGGCCTGCCAGCTCGTCCTCGAGGCGGCCTCCATCGGCACCGACGGCGAGGTCATGGTGCTCGAGATGGGCGAGCAGGTGAAGATCCTCGAGGTCGCCCAGACCCTCATCCGGATGAGCGGTCGTCGCGACGTCGACATCGTCTTCACCGGCCTGCGGCCCGGCGAGAAGCTCGGCGAGGAGCTCTTCTCCCCGAACGAGGAGCGGCACCCGACCAAGCACTCACTCGTCGACAGCGTCGGGGTGCCTCCCATCGGCGTCGAGGAGGTCCTCGGGGCCTCGTTCGTCGGCGTGGAGGCGGGCCGCGAGTGGATGCGTGACGAGGCACTTCTCACCGACGCACAGGTAGGTGCAACCCAGCCATGACCCGGATCCATCTGTCGAAGGCCGACGTCGGCGAGGCCGAGGAACGCTATGTCTTGGACGCGCTGCGTTCAGGCTGGGTGGCACCCCTCGGCCCGCACGTCGACGCGTTCGAGGAGGAGGTGGCGGCGCGCTGCGGCGTCGCCGGCGCTCTCGCGCTGTCCTCCGGCACGGCCGCACTGCACCTGGCGCTGCTCGACGCCGGTGCCGGCCCGGGCACCGTCGTGCCGGTCTCGACGCTGACGTTCGCCGCATCGGTCAACGCCATCGCCTACACGGGTGCCGAGCCCGTGCTCGTCGATGCCCAGGAGTCCGACGGCAACCTCGACGTCGACCTCGTGCTCGAGGCCGTCGACACGCTACGGGCCGAGGGAGTCGTCGTCCCGGCCGTCCTCGCCGTCGACCTGTTCGGCCGGTGCGTCGACTACGGCCGGCTCGAGCCGGCCCTGGCCGAGCGCGGCGTGTACCTCGTCGAGGACGCCGCCGAGGCGCTCGGAGCCTTCCACGGCTCCCGAGGCGCCGGCTCGTTCGGTCGCAGCGCGGCGCTGTCCTTCAACGGCAACAAGATCCTCACGACGTCCGGCGGCGGCATGCTGCTCAGCGACGACGAGGAGGTCCTGGCCCGCGCCCGCTACCTCTCGACCCAGGCCCGCCACCCCGTGCCGTGGTACGAGCACACCGAGGTGGGCTTCAACTACCGGATGTCCAACATTCTCGCGGCGCTCGGCCGCGGCCAGCTCGAGCGGCTCGACGACATGATCGCGCGCCGCCGTGAGATCAGGGACCTCTACGAGAAGCACCTGTCGGGTGTCTCCGGCATCCGCCTCCTCGGCCGCAGCGGCGCCGACCGCGACGACGACGACAACTGCTGGCTCACGACGATCGCCGTCGACGGCCCCGGCGCCCGACGCCAGGAGGGCGAGTCCGTCGCCGACGGCGTCGTCACGGCCCTCAACGCCGCTGACATCGAGGCCCGCCACGTGTGGAAGCCGATGCACCTGCAGCCGCTGCACCGCGACCAGCGCGCCTTCCTCACCGGGGCGTCCGAGCGGCTCTTCGAGTGCGGCGTCACGCTGCCCTCGGGCGTCGGCCTCACCGACGCAGACGTCCTGCGCGTCATCGACGCCGTGACGGCGCACCTGGAGGGCCGGTGAGGCGTCGCCTCCTCAAGCGCGCCCTCGACCTGCTCGTCGCGGTACCCCTGCTCGTCCTCTCGCTCCCCGTGCAGGCCGTCGTGGCCCTCGTCGTCCGGCGCCGCCTCGGATCGCCCGTGCTGTTCCGGCAGCAGCGGCCGGGTCGCGACGGCCGGCCCTTCACGCTCGTCAAGTTCCGGACGATGCTCGACGCCAACCCCGAGCTCGGCCTCGTCGAGGACTTGAACCGGATGACCGACCTCGGGCGCTTCCTTCGCGCGACGAGCCTCGACGAGCTGCCGACGCTGTGGAACGTCGTCCGCGGGGACATGTCCCTCGTCGGCCCCCGCCCACTGCTGATGCAGTACCTGCCTCTCTACTCTCCGGAACAGGCCCGCCGGCACGAGGTGCGTCCGGGCCTGACCGGCCTCGCCCAGGTCTCCGGGCGCAACGCCCTCTCGTGGGAGGACAAGTTCCGCCTCGACGTTCAGTACGTGGACCGCAGCAACATCTGGCTCGACCTGCAGATCCTCGTCGGCACGGTGGCTGCCGTCGTCCGCCGCGACGGCATCACCGCCGAGGGGTCCGTGTCGATGCCCGAGTTCCGGGGCACGCTCAGCGGCGGCAGAGGTCCGGCCGCATGAGGCCCCGGCTCAACGGCCGCGCGGTGTTCGCCTCCACCGTCCCGGTCACGATCCTCAAGTTCCACCTCAACACGGTCCGAGTGCTCGGGACGCGTGGCTACGGCGATGTGCGGCTGGTGTCCTCGCCGGGGCCCGACCTCGACGAGGCGGCCGTGCGCTCCGGAGCGCAAGGGCACGCCTTGCCCATGTCGCGGTCGCTGTCCCCGTCGGCCGACGCCGTGGCCCTGGTGCGCTGGATCGCGCTGCTCGCGGCGTTTCGCCCGGGGCTCGTCATCGCCGGGACCCCCAAGTGCGCCCTGCTGGCGCTCGTCGCGGCGCGTCTGACCCGCGTCCCGCGTCGGGTCTACATGTGCGGTGGGCTGCGCCTGGAGGGTGAGTCAGGCTGGCGGCGAAGGTTGCTCGCCTCCATGGAGCGTCTGGCCATGGCTGCGGCCACCGAGGTCGTCGTGAACTCACGGTCCCTGCACGACGAGGTGGTGGCGGCCCGGCTCGTCACCCCCTCGAAGCTGCGCCAGACGCTCCCCGGGAGCAGCCACGGCGTCGACAGCGCCCACTTCGCGCCGGCAGAGGGGCGCGTCGAGCTCGCGTCCGCCCTCGGTCTCGACGGGACGGTGCCGGTGCTGGGCTTCGTCGGTCGACTGACGCGGGACAAGGGCGTCGAGACCCTCGTCGACGCCGCCACGCGACTGCACGAGCGCGGGATTCCCTTCCGCCTGCTCGTCGTCGGGCCCCAGGACGAACCGGACTCCCGCGAATGGGCCCACCGGCTCGAGGCGTCCGGGGTTCCGCTCGTCATGGCCGGACCGGTGGCCGATCCGGTGGACCACTACCGCCTCATGTCGCTCCTGCTGCTGCCGTCGCGGCGCGAGGGCTTTCCCAACGTCGTGCTCGAGGCGGCGGCCTCCGGGGTGCCCACCGTCACCACCGATGCCACCGGCTGTCGGGATGCCGTCGTCGATGGGGTGACCGGCCGGATCGTGGCGGTCGACGACGCACCTGCTCTGGCCGACGCCGTCGAGGCGCTCCTTGCGGACCCCGTACTGCGGGCCGGGATGGCCGCGAAGGCGCGTGCGACCGCCGTGGAGCAGTTCAGCCCGGACGCGATCGCCGCCCAGATCGTCGACCCGCCCGTACCGGACGGCGTGCCGGGAGCCGAGGCATCGTCCTGGCCGCCGCCGAGTCGCAGCACCGTGCTGCACGTCCTTCCGTCCCTCGACGCCGGCGGCGCCGAGCGACTCGTGGTCGAGATGACGACCGCTGCACGCGCCCGTGGAGTGGACGCGCGCATCGCCGTCCTCGCGCCGGCGCGACCGGACAGCCCGGTGCTGAAGGACGCCGCAGTCCGGGGCTTGCCCGTCCACGTGCTCGGCGTCCACCGGTTCGACCCTCGGGCGCTGCTTCGCCTGCGTCGGGTGGCGACCGGGTCGGAGGTCGTGCACGCCCACCTCTTCCCCGCCTTCTACGCGGTGGCTCTGGTGTGCCGAGGTCGCACCGTCGTCACCGAGCACAGCCCGACGAACTCGCGCCGTGGCAAGCAGCCCTTCGTGGCCCTCGAGCGGCTCGTCTACCGGCGATTCGACGTCAAGGCCGCCATCAGCGAAGGGGTCGCGGGGGCTCTCGAGGAGTACCTCGACGGCCTCGGGGTGCCCGGGCCGGTCGTCGTCGTGCGCAACGGGATCGCGCTCGACCGCTTCGCACCGGCACCGGTGGAGGTCGACGCGGACAGTGCCCGCCCGGCGCCGACGCCCGACGCATCCCTGCGCCTCGTCACCGTCGGCACGCTCGATGCGCGCAAGAACGTCGGCGCCGCGATCGAGGGCGTGGCGCGGGTCGAGCACGTGACGCTCACCGTCGTCGGGGACGGCCCCGAGCGGAGTCGCCTCGAGGAGGCGGCAGCGATGCTGTCGGGCCGGGTGTCGTTCGCCGGCCTTCGCGACGACGTCCCCGAGCTGCTCCGCGAGCACGACGCGCTCCTCATGACGTCGCGGTACGAGGGCTTCGGCCTCGTCGCCGCGGAGGCGATGGCCTCCGGCCTGCCGGTCCTGGCGCCACGGCTGGCCGGGCTCGACGAGGTCGTCGGTGACGCAGGGCTGCTCCACGAGCCGGACGACCTCGACGCGCTCGCCGACCACATCGCCCGGCTGCGCGACGACCCCGACCTCAGGGCTCGCCTCGCCCGGCGCGCCCGGCTACGGTCGGCGCGCTTCGACCTCGACCAGACGGTCGATGCCTACCTCGACCTCTACGCCCTCCCGTCAGGACCCCGATGACCGACGTGCCACGACCGCTGCGGAGTCGCATCCGAGCCGTCATCCCCTCGCTCGCCGGCAGCCGCGACCAGCTGTCGCGGCTCGCGGCCCAGCTGCGTGCCGCCGGTGCCGACCCGCTCGTGGTGCCCACCGGCGCCAGCGTCGAGCGGGCCCTCGACGGCGGTGACGTCCCGATGCGTCCGATCGGCGCGAACCCTGGCTTCGCGGCGACGGTCGCGCATGGCGCCGACGGTGACTGGGACTGGTTGCTCGTCGTCAACGACGACGTGACGCTCGACCCCGCCCGTCTGCGACCCCAGCTCGAGCTGCTCGACCGGCGCCCGCCCGGGGTCCGTGAGCTCGTCTTCCTCGACTCGGTGCCACCACGGCCCGTGCCCTCTCGGACCGATGCCGTGCTCGGGCTCTCGCTCCTCGGGCCGGTCCTGACCCGGCTGCGCCTGGGCCGCGGCCGCGCCGGGGCGGACGGCGCCGACCTCTACCGGCCGTTCAGCTTCGTGGCTGTGAGCCGGTCGCTCTGGGACGAGCTCGGGGGACTGGACCAGGCCTACGTGTACACCTTCGAGGATGCCGACTTCGCGCGACGGGCGAGCCGGGCCGGCGCGTCGCTGACC
>JAEXXY010000077.1 GCA_023451855.1 Actinomycetes bacterium | reverse complement strand
CACCTGACCGCCGAGCAGATCGGCACGCGCGTCGGCGACCTCGAGCCGACCGTGCACCGGGCCACCCTCTACCGGACGCTCACCGCGCTGACCGAGCTCGGAGCCCTGTCGCACGTGCACCTCGGTGGCTCGGCGACCGTCTACCACCTCGGCGTCGGGCCCGAGGACGCGACGCCGAGCGGCCACGACCACGACCACGACGCAGGGCACGACCACGACCCCGATCACGCGCACGTCCAGTGCCACGTCTGCGGACGCGTCCTCGACGTCCCTCCCGACGTCCTCGACGACGTCGCGGCGCGCCTCGAGACCGACCTCGGCTTCGTCCTCGACACCGGCCACGCCGCCCTCCTCGGCACCTGCCGCGACTGCGCCGGCGACTGATCGGGCCGAATTGCCGTCACTCGTCCGGTCCGCACGCCACGATGGAGAGGCTTGCCGTTCGGCCAGCAGGTGTGGAGGCGATCATGACGGCGCACGACACGACATTCGGCGCGGACGTCCGGTCCGACGACGGACGCACCTTCGTCGCGGCGACCGAACGACTCAGTCCCGGTGACCTCGCCGTCATCGAGTCCGACCACGAGGCCCTGCTGGCCCAGGTGCGGGCCCGGTTCGGCGACCCGGCCGTCGCGACGGGCGTCGTGCTCGGCCACCTGAGGGACGGGCGGCTCGTGCGCCCGCAGGGCCGCGACCTGCTCGAGCAGGCGACGATCCGCCCGGCGAACCGCGAGGAGGCCGAGCAGCTGCAGGTGGCGACGCGGGCCACGATGGAGGTCGGCACGTGGCAGCTCGGCGCCGCCGAGGCTGCGCTGCGCCTGCGGCCGGCTGGCTTCGCCCGGCACACCTTCGTGTGCGGGCAGAGTGGGTCGGGCAAGACGTACGCGCTCGGCGTCGTCCTCGAACAGCTCATCCTCCAGACGCGGCTGCGCCTGTTCGTCATCGACCCGAACGCCGACTTCGTGCACCTCGGCACGACCCGCGACGACGCACCCGCCGCCACCGGTGAGCGGCTCGCCGGTGCCGGCACCCTCGACGTGCAGCGGGCCGACGGCGACGGCGGCGAGGCACTGCGCGTCCGGTTCGGCCACCTGTCGCTGGCGGCCCAGGCGGCGGTCATGCGGCTCAACCCGGTCACCGACCGCGAGGAGTTCAACGAGTGGCTGCACATCGACTTCAACGACACGAGCATCGACCTCGGCGAGCTCATGGCGACCATGGCGAGCGGCTCGGCGTCCGAGCGGGCCTTCGCTCAGCGTGTCGAGAACCTCGGTATCGGCGACTGGAAGGTGTGGCCCAAGAACACCCCCGGGGCGGTGCCGATGCACGAGCGGTCCGCCCGCACGACCGTCCTCGACGTGTCGGGGTTCGGCCGTCACGAGGAGCAGCTCGTCGTCGCCCTCGACCTGCTCGACCGCCTCTGGGCCGAGCGCGAGAAGCGGGAACCGGCGCTCGTCGTCATCGACGAGTCCCACAACATCTGCCCCGCCGACCCCTCGACCCCGCTCGAGCTCGCCGTGACCAACCGACTCATCCAGATCGCCGCCGAGGGCCGCAAGTACGGTCTGTGGCTGCTGCTGTCCACGCAGCGCCCCTCGAAGGTCCACCCGCAGGTCGTCTCGCAGTGCGACAACCTCATGCTCATGCGGATGAACTCGCCGTCCGACGTCGCCGACATCTCCCGCCTCTTCGGCTTCGCGCCCGAGGCGATGCTGGCGTCGTCGCCGAACTTCTACCAGGGCGAGGCGTTCTTCGCCGGCGCGTTCGTGCCGGTGCCGTCGTTCGGCCGCATGGGCGCTCGGCTCACCGTCGAGGGTGGCATCGACGTGCCGGTGCCGCTGCCCTGAGCAGGCCTCAGACGGCCCGGACGTCGAGCAGATAGCCCTGGGCCGGTCCGAGGACCGGCACCGGCAGGCCCACCACGCCGAGCAGCGAACCAGGAACGACGACCCCGTCGGCACCGAGCGCCGGCTCCCACCACGAGGGCGCGCGATGCTGCACGAGCGCCGGCTGTCCCGCCTCGGGCCGCACCCGCACGACGTACCTGCGCTGAGGGTCGAGGCCCGGCAGGGGCAGCGCGCCCGTCACCGCATCGCGACCCGTGACGAGGCGCGCCACGGTGTAGGCGGCCCGACTGCGGTCGGCGTCGACGGTGCCGGTCACGAGGACGGTGCCGTCGGGGCTCTCCGAGCGGACGAGGTCGCCGGTGTGCAGCAGCGGCCGCAGCTCGCGGGCGAGCGCCGTCCACGCGGCGAGGGCGTGCAGCTCTTCGTCGGAGCACGTCGTGATGTCCCACTCGAGCCCCGGGTGCCCCTGCAGCGCCATGAGGGTGCGGAAGCCGAGGTCGACGGTGCGGTGCGTCGTGTGGGCCGTGGCCGGGCCGACGTGCGTGCCCATGAGCTCGGCGGGCACGAGCAGGCTCGTCCAGCGCTGGATGTTCGCCCGCTCGAGGGCGTCGTTGCAGTCGCTGGTCCAGATGCGGTCGGTGCGGTCGAGCACGCCGAGGTCGACGCGCCCGCCGCCGCTGCTGCACGACTCGATCTCGAGCCGCGGGTGGCGGGCCCGGAGGTCGTCGAGCAGGCGGTAGAAGGCGAGCGTGTGGTCGTGCACGGCCGGGGCGTCGACGCGGCGACCGCCGGGGCCGTCGACTGTGTGCACGGCCTCGAGCAGGTCGCGGTTGTGGTCCCACTTGATGTAGTCGATGCCGTACTCGGCGACGAGCGCGCTGATCCCCTCGAGCAGCTGGGCGTACGCGTCGGGGTGCGTGAGGTCGAGCAGCTGCTGCCAGCGCCACTCGCGCGGGGCGCCGGCTGCCGGGCCGAGCACCCACTCGGGGTGCGCGCGTACCAGGTCGCTGTCCTCGTTGACCATTTCCGGCTCGAACCACAGCCCGAACTCGAGGCCGAGGCCCTTGACGTGGTCGACGAGGGGTGCCATGCCGTCGGGCCAGACGTCGGCGGAGACGACCCAGTCGCCGAGGCCGGCGCGGTCGTGGCGGCGCGAGCCGAACCAGCCGTCGTCGAGGACGAAGCGTTCGACGCCGATGCGAGCGGCGGTGTCGGCCAAGGACTTCAGGTGGCCGAGGTCGGTCTCGAAGTAGACGGCCTCCCACGTGTTGAGGACGACCGGCCGCGGCCGCGACGGGTGACCGGGACGGGCGCGCAGGCTCCGGTGGAGCCGGCGCGACAGGCCGTCGAGCCCGTCGGTCGAGTGGACGAAGACGACGGTCGGGGCGGCGTAGGTCTCCCCCGGCGCGAGACGCACCTCGCCCGGCGCGAGCAGCTCTCCACCGCCCAGGACGGCGTGGTGGCGGCCGGCCCCCTCGGGCAGGGCCTCGACGAGGTGCTCGTGGTTGCCGCTCCACGCGGTGTGCACGGCCCAGACCTCGCCGCTACCCCAGTCGAACCCGCGGGTGCCTGCCATCAGCAGGAGCGTCGCGTCGTGGCCCGTGCGACCGCGGCGGGACGCGCGCAGGTGGGTGCCGTGGTCGAGCCGGCTGCGCTGCGGTGAACGCTCGCGGCACCAGCGGCCGGTGAGGTCGAGCACCTCGTCGGCGCGCAGCGGCAGCGGCAGGATCGCGCGCAGCGCGGACACGTCGAGGGGGGCGTCGGCGCCGGACGCGTTCGTCACCGACGCGTCGACGCGGAGGACACCGTGCGCGTCGAGCGCATGCCGCAGCTCGAGGTGGATGCCGGCGGCCGAGGTCGCGCGGGTCACGACGGTGCTGCCCTCGGCCGCGCACGTGACGTCCGACCAGCGCACGGCGCCCGCGGACCCGCCGCGGTGCCCGGCCCACCCGGGGGTGCCCGACCA
>JAEXXY010000459.1 GCA_023451855.1 Actinomycetes bacterium | reverse complement strand
GGTGCCGCAGCGGCGGCGGCCCGCGCCTGCTGGAGGTCGGCGCCCCGCGTGCGCTGGAGCAGGCCGACCTGGGCCAGGCCGATCTTGGCGTCGGTGTCTGCCGGGCTCTGGGCCAGCGCCTCGCGGTAGGCGTCGGCCGCGGTGTCGAGGTCGTCGGCCTCGATGGCGTCGAACGCCTTCTGGTGCAGCGGGGGCAGCGGCGGCTCCTCCGGGGCCTCCCCCTGGGCGTCCGGGCCGCCCTGTCCGGCGGCGTCGGCGCCCGGGACGGTGCCGGTGACACCGTGCTGGGCCGCGAGTGCGAGGACCTGGTCGATGACCGCGACGACCTGCGCCTCGGGCTGGACGCCCTCGAAGAGCGGCACCGGCTGGCCGGCGACGAACGCGAAGCTCACCGGCACGGCCTGCACCTGGAAGGCCTGCAGGATGCCGGGGTTGGCGTCGACGTCGACGGTGGCGAGCTGGAAGCGGCCGGCGTAGCGCCGGGCCACCGTCTCGAAGGTCGTGACGAAGTCGGCCGACTCCTGCAGGCGCGGCGACCACAGGACCATGACGACGGGGTGGCTGGTGCTCGCCCCGACGAGGTCGCGGATCGAGGCGTCAGTGGCCTCGACGACGACGCCGGCAGCGTCCGTCGAGGTGGAGCCCGCGGCGGAGCCGGGGCCAGCCGGCTGGGCCGGACGCTTGAGCGACGAGAGGTCGACGGCACCGCGCAGTGCCGCTGCGGTGAATGGCTGCTGGCTCATGGATCAATCCTGCCTCACCGCCCTGTGCCGTCGACGAGCTGGTCCGCCGCGGCCACGACGCGGGCCTGGCCGGAGGCCGGGATGACGAACGCGACGATCTCGTTGGAGGTGAGGTCGGCCTCGGTCGTGATCTGCTTGATGCCGGTCAGCAGGGTGAGGTCCTTGGCCGGCTTGAGCTTCATCGGCGTGCGCATCGCGATGGCGTCGTGGCGCACGAGGTGGGCGAAGACGATGGCGCCCTGGCCGTCCTTGAGGCGCAGGCCGCCGATGATCCCCTTCGGCTCGTGCTTCTGGCTGAAGGAGCCCTGGTTGTTCAGGGCCTGCGACTGGGCCGTGGCGGACTGGCGCAGCTGCTCGGTCAGGGGGTCGTCGGCCAGGACCTTGGTGGCCACCGGTGAGGGGTACTGCACGGCGCCGGCGAAGGCGGAGACGACGTCCTCGGGCTTGGCGGCCAGGCCCTTGCCATCGGCGACAGCGGCCGAGCCGTTGCCGGCGTCGTCGAGCGCGTCGAGCTTGGCGTCGGGGAGCATCGGGGTGACGGCAGCGGCCTTGAAGGGCCCACCGGGGCTGTCGGCCACGAGGAGGACGAGGACCGCGGCGCCCGTCTTCTTCAGCGTCGTCTGGGCCAGGATCTGCACCGGCTTGTCGCCCTCACGGGAGATGCCGAGCACCTTGGCGCCGCTCGTGGACAGCTCGGCCTCGGCCTTCTCGGCCGCGGTACGGCCACCGAGGGTCTTGGCGTAGGCGTTGGCCGACCCGAGGGCCGCGCCGGTGAAGGCCTTCTCGCGGGCGGCGGCGCCACCGGCGGACGCGTCGAGCAGCGAGGACGCCACGGCTGACACAGCGCCGTTCGTCGTCGTGCCGGCGGCGTCGACGGCGACCGCGGGGGTCGCGGACGCGCCGGAGCCGTCGCTGCCGTCGTCGGCGTTTCCGGTGCACGCGGACAGCATCGCGACGGAGGCGAGGGCAGCGGCCAGGACGCGGCGACGGGTCGCGGGGCGGGGCATGGAGAGACCTTTCGGGACTCGGGAGTACCGGTTGACCGAGCGTGCACCAGCCGCACCGAGGGGTAGCGCGGGGGACGTCGGGCGGCCGCCACGGGGCGCGGCCACCGTCAAGTTACGCACGAGTCATCGCGATACCACAAATCGAGTCCGACGCCCGCCGAGGACATACTCGGACACTCGGGGCGCCACGGTCGGCCTCGTGCCGCACGACCCCACCGACGCGTGTCAGACGGCTCACGTGGCGACCGCGTCGGCGTCCTCTCCGCCCTGGGTGTCGTCGGCAACGGCGCGTCACCCTGCGGCTGCGACGTCGGGCTCCGTCAGGGCATCGTCACATGGGGGCCGCAGGACCGGCGCGACGCACCATCCGGATCTCCGTGGTGCCCGTCGGCACGTGCTCGCAGCGGCTCCCTTCGTCGGCGAACCCCCGGCGCTCGTAGAAGGCGCGCGCGCGGGCGTTGGCCTCCACGACCCACAGCGACGTGTCGCGGTCGCCGACGAGGCGGTCGAGGAGGGCGTCGGCGACCCCGGTCCCCCGGGCGCCGGAGGCCAGGTTGACGGCGTAGAGCTCCCACGGCGTCGGGGCGTCGTCGTCGCGGCTCGGGCCGGCGCTCGCGAACCCGGCGATGCGACCGGTGGGGTCGTGCACGACGAGGGTGCCGCCCTCGACCGGCGGGGCAGCCGCGATCGCGTGCCAGCGGGCGGCGCAGTTCTCGTCGCTGAGACCGGCGAGGTAGTCGGCGGGCATGATGCCGGCGTAGGCCTCGCGCCAGACGGCCATGTGGACGCGGCCGAGCTCGTCGCAGT
>JAEXXY010000372.1 GCA_023451855.1 Actinomycetes bacterium | reverse complement strand
GTGGCGGCCAGCACGGCGGCGCGGCGCCACCGGAGGCGTCGACGCATGCGCTGCGTCAGGTCGTGGGCACGGCGAGGCACGGGCGTGGCGGTCATGGTGGTTCCCCTGTCGGACGAGCCGGGTTCGGCACCGGCGGTTGGCACTCTAGGACCGCGCAGACCGCTGCGGGGCGCTACCACTCCTACTCGTCGGCCGTCGAGGGTGCGAGGATCGGGCCGTGGGGACGGGCTCGGGTGCACGCACGGACGACCAGCAGCGTCGTCGCGACCTCGCGCTGCTGCGGAGGGTGCGCGACCGCATCGACCGCGAGTACGCGCAGCCGCTCGACGTCGAGGCCCTGGCCCGTGGCGTCAACGTGTCGGCCGGGCACCTGAGCCGGCAGTTCAAGGCGGCCTACGGCGAGTCGCCGTACCAGTACCTCATGACGCGTCGGATCGAGCGGGCCATGGCCCTGCTGCGCCGGGGCGACCTCAGCGTCACCGAGGTCTGCTTCGAGGTCGGCTGCTCCTCGCTCGGCACCTTCAGCACCCGGTTCACCGAGCTCGTCGGGGTGCCGCCGAGCGTCTACCGGCAGCAGCAGGCCGGGGCCACCGACGGCCTCGTCCCGTGCGTGGCCAAACAGGTGACGCGACCGGTCAGGAATCGAGAAGCATCGGGCACCTCACCGGCCTAGCGTGGGCGGCATGGACCTCAGCATTCACTCCAGCTTCCTCCCCCAGGACGACCCCGACGCCGCCATCGCCTTCTACCGCGACGCCCTCGGCTTCGAGGTGCGCATGGACGTCGGCCACGCCGGTCTGCGGTGGATCACCGTCGGACCGCCCGGCCAGCCCGGCACGTCGATCGTGCTCTACCCGCCGGAGGCGACGCCCGGCCTCACCGACGACGAGCGGCGCACCATCGGCGACATGATGGCCAAGGGCACCTACGGCTCGCTCCTGCTCGCGACGCCTGACCTCGATGCGACGTTCGCGACGATCGAGGCCACCGGCGCCGAGGTCGTGCAGGAGCCGACCGACCAGCCGTACGGGGTGCGCGACTCCGCGTTCCGTGACCCGGCGGGCAACCTCGTGCGCATCCAGGAGCGACGCTGAGCGCGCCGGAGTCGGCGGCTCCGGCTCGCGACCTCGCCACGCGCGTCGCCGACACCCGCCGCCGGCTCGAGCAGGACATCGACCTGTGGGTCGCCACGGCCGACGCCGGTGGTGGCGTGCCGGGCCTCGTGCCGCTCTCCTTCGACTGGGACGGCACCGAGGTCATGGTGGTCACTCCGGCCGGTTCGCCGTGCGGGCGCAACCTGCGCGAGACCGGCCGGGCGCGCTTGGGGCTCGGGGAGTTCCGCGACGTCGTGATGGTCGACGCGTGGGCCCGTGAGGTGGCGACGGGGGACGTGCCCGAGGAGCAGTGGCAGCGGTACATCGACCGCACCGAGTGGGACCCGCGCGAGGAGCGGCCCGACTACGCCGTGTACTTCCTTCGTCCGGAGCGCATCCAGGCGTGGCGGGAGGCGAACGAGATCCCGGGCCGCACGCTGATGCGCGACGGCGCCTGGCTCGACTGAGGACGGAGCCCGGCGCGGACGCCGCCGCCGGGCTGACGCATCAGGCGGGCTCGCCGGTCCAGGCGGGGGCGAGGCGCACGACGTCACCGACGACCACGACGGCGGGCGCCTCGACACCCACCTCGGCCGCCCGGGCGGCGATCGTCGCCACCGTGCCGACCGTGACGCGCTGGTCGGCGGCGAAGCCACGCTCGACGACAGCCACCGGGCAGTCGGCCGAACGCCCGTGTGCCGCAAGGAGGTCCATGGTGCGGGCCAGCTGCGTCACGCCCATGAGCAGGACGAGCGTGTGGTCGCCACCGGTCGGCAGGACGGGCACGTCGTCGTGGCCGGTGACGACGGTGAAGCCGCGCGCGACGCCGCGGTGGGTCACCGGGATGCCCGCGGCCGCCGGCACGGAGACCGCCGAGGTGACCCCGGGCACCACCTCGACGGGCACTCCGGCCGCCTCGCACGCGGCGCGCTCCTCGCCGCCGCGGCCGAGGACGTAGGGGTCGCCGCCCTTGAGCCGGACGACGCCGAGGCCTCGCTGGGCCTCCTCGACGAGCACGTCGTTGATCCGCGACTGCGGCACCGGGTGGTGGCCGGGCGTCTTGCCGACGTCGATGACGCGCACCGACGCGGGCAGCCGGTCGACGACACCACGCGGCGCGAGGCGGTCGAGCACGACGACGTCGGCCGAGGCGAGCAGCTCGTGGCCACGTGCGGTGAGCAGGCCGTCGATGCCGGGGCCGCCGCCCACGAGCGCGACCCAGCCGCGGCGTCCGTGCGTGCGGGTGCGCCGCAGTTCGAGGCGTCCGGTGGCGACGGCCTGCTGGACGCCGTCACGGACCGTCACGGCCAGGCCGGGGTCGCCGGCGGCGTACGTCGACATGGTGACTCGTCCGTCGGGAGTCGTGACGTCGGCTCGGGCCGTGACGCTCGCGCTCGTGCCCGCGGCGTCGGTGGCATCGACGCACCAGAGGCGCAGGGCCTCGGCGTCGGCGGCCACCTCGCGGTCGACCGACGGCTCGCCCGTCGCGGTGTGCACGAACCACGCGCCGTCGAGGTCGGCCGGGCCGGCGTAGTCGCGCTCGACCCACTCGACGCGTCCGGTGTCTGCCCCCGCGCGGCCCCCGGCCTGTCCAGCACGAACGAGGTCGCGCAGGTCCTCGCAGACCCACGGCGCCACGACCCGGACGACAGCGCCCTCGTCGAGGAAGGCGCGGACGCGCCGGGCCGACACGGGGCCGCCGCCGACGGCGACGACGAGCCGGCCGGTGAGGTCGAGGACGACCGGCAGTGCGGACTTCACGGACGCCACGGCGCGGCCCTCAGATGTCCCAGTCCTCGTCGCCCTCCGGCGACGAGGGCGCCTCGGGGGCGGTCGGCAGTGTCGCACCGACCATGCCCGCGGCGAGCGTGCGCCCGTCGTGCGCGTCGATGAGCAGGAACGCGCCGCTGCGCCGCGACACGGCGTACGGCTCGATCGGCAGGGGCTGCGACACGCGCAGCGTCACCAGGCCGATGTCGTTGAGCGACAAGGACTCCGTCGGGACGGCGTGGAGGTCGTCGAGGTCAAGGGCGCCGTCGATGGTGCGCACCGCGGCCTGCACCGTTCGCGAGCCGTGCTTGAGCAGCAGGCGCTGGCCGGGCCGCAGCGGCGCGTCGCCGAGCCAGCACACGACCGACTCGACGTCCTGGGTCGGCTCGGGCGCCCCGACCGCAGCGGCGATGAGGTCGCCACGCGAGATGTCGATCTCGTCGGCGAGGCGCAGCGTGACCGACTGCGGCGCAAACGCCTCCTGCAGCGACCGGTCGCCGAGGTCGATGCCGGTGACGGTCGTGCGGCGGCCGGACGGCAGCGCGACGACCTCGTCGCCGACGCGCACGACGCCGGAGGCCACCTGCCCGGCGTAGCCGCGGTAGTCGCGGTGCTCGGGACTCAGGGCTGCCCCCTGGGGGCGGATGACGAGCTGCACCGGCAGCCGGAACGACTCGTGCGCGGGGTCGTCGGAGGGCGGCAGGGCCTCGAGCAGCTCGAGGAGGGTCGGGCCGGCGTACCAGTCGGTGCGGGTCGAGCGGTCGACGACGTTGTCGCCGTCGAGTGCGCTGACCGGGACCGTCGTCACCTCCTCGACGCCGAGCTCGCGGGCCACGGCGCGCACCTGCCCGTCGACCTGCTCGTAGGCCTCCTGCGAGAAGTCGACGAGGTCGATCTTGTTGACGGCGACGACGACGTGCGGCACCCGCAGCAGGGCCGTGACGGCCAGGTGCCGGCGCGTCTGCTCGAGCACGCCCTTGCGCGCGTCGACGAGCAGGACGACGACATCGGCCGTCGAGCTGCCGGTGACCGTGTTGCGCGTGTACTGCACGTGCCCGGGGCAGTCGGCGAGCACGAAGGACCGGCTGGCCGTGGCGAAGTAGCGGTAGGCCACGTCGATGGTGATGCCCTGCTCGCGCTCGGCGCGCAGGCCGTCGGTGAGGAGGGCGAGGTCGGCGGCGGTGAGGCCGCGGTCGCGGCTGACGCGCTCGACGGCGGCGAGCTGGTCGGACAGCACCGACTTCGTGTCGTGCAGGAGGCGGCCGACGAGGGTCGACTTGCCGTCGTCGACCGAGCCGGCGGTCGCGAGGCGCAGCAGCGTGCCGGCCGTCGCGGGGCTGGCCGCGGCGGCCTCGGCGGTGATGGGGGCGGTGGCAGTGGCCATTTAGAAGTAGCCCTCCTTCTTGCGGTCCTCCATGGCGGCCTCGGAGATCCGGTCGTCGGCGCGCGTGGCGCCGCGCTCGGTCAGGGTCGAGGCGGCCACCTCGACGACGATGTCGGCGTTCGTGCGCGCCGGTGACTCGACGGCACCGGTGCACGACATGTCGCCGACGGTGCGGTACCGGACCAGCCGCGTCTCGACGGTCTCGCCGTCGCGCGGCTGGCTGTACGGGCCGACGGCGAGCCACATGCCGTCGCGGCAGAACACCTCGCGCTCGTGGGCGTAGTAGAGCGGCGCGAGCGGGATGTCCTCGCGCTCGATGTACCGCCAGATGTCGACCTCGGTCCAGTTGCTGATCGGGAAGATCCGCACGTGCTCGCCGGGGCGGTGACGCGGGTTGAAGAGGTTCCACAGCTCGGGGCGCTGGTTCTTCGGGTCCCACTGGCCGAACTCGTCACGGAGGGAGACGATCCGCTCCTTGGCACGGGCCTTCTCCTCGTCGCGCCTGCCCCCGCCGAAGACGCCGTCGAAGCGGTGGTCGTTGATGGCGTCGAGCAGCGGGAGGGTCTGGAGCGGGTTGCGGGTGCCGTCGGCGCGCTCGCGCAGCCTGCCGTCGTCGATGTAGTCCTGGACGCTCGCGACGACGAGCCGCAGGCCGAGCCGGTCGACGGTCTCGTCGCGGTAGTCGAGCACCTCGGGGAAGTTGTGGCCGGTGTCGACGTGCAGCACCGGGAACGGGATCGGCGCCGGCCAGAAGGCCTTGGCCGCGAGGTGGAGCATGACGACGGAGTCCTTGCCGCCGGAGAACAGCAGCGCGGGGCGCTCGAGCTCGGCGGCCATCTCGCGGATGACGAGGATCGACTCGGCCTCGAGGGCGTCGAGCTGGCCGAGGCGGCGCGTCGACGCGTCGGGCGCGGTGGGCAGGTCAGGCGCAGCGGACGCGGTGGACGCGTCGGGCGCGGACGTGAGGGTCGTGTCGGTCACGGCGATGGCGTCCGTCCGGAAGGGGATCGTGTCGGTGGTCGTCATGTGTGCAGTCCGCACTCGGTCTTGGTGAAGCCGGCCCAGCGGCCGGCGCGGGGGTCCTCGCCAGGCTCGACCCGGCGCGTGCACGGCTCGCAGCCGATCGACGGGTAGCCATCGGAGAGAAGGGAGTTGACCTCGACCTGGTTGTCGGTGGCGTAGGTCTGCAGCTCGTCGAAGGTCCACGCCGCGAGCGGGTTGATCTTGACGAGGCCGTTCTTGTCGTCCCACGTCACGAGCGGGGTGTCGGCGCGTGTCGGGGCCTCCTCGCGTCGGACGCCGGTGACCCAGGCCTCGTACGTGGGCAGGGTGCGGGCGAGCGGCTCGACTTTTCGCATCTGGCAGCACAGGGCAGGGTCGCGCTCGTAGAGGCGGGCGCCGTACTTCTCGTCCTGCTCGGCGACGGTCAGCTCGGGCGTCACGTTGACCAGGGTGATCGGCAGGTCCTCGGCGACGATGTCGCGCGTGACGATGGTGTCGGAGAAGTGGTAGCCCGTGTCGAGGAAGAGCACGTCGACGTCGGGCGCGAACCGCGAGACCACATGTGGCAGAACGGCATCGGCCATCGAGCATGCGACCGCGAGCGAGTCGCCGAAGTGGAACGCGGCCCACGCGGCCACCTCGTCGGCGGTCGGCTCGTGCTCGGGGTCGGCGCCGAGCGTCGCGTTGAAGTCGTCGACGAGCGCCTTGAGCTCGGCCTCCGAGCGACGCCTGCGCGGCACGGTGGGCGTGGCGAGGGGAACGGCGGTCACTGGAGGGCTCCTTCGTCGGCTCGGCGGGTCCAGGAGGAGAAGGTCTCGCCGCCCTCACGCTCGGCGAGGAAGCGGCGCACGACGCGCTCGACGTAGTCGGGCAGGTCGTCGGCGGTCACCTTGAGGCCACGGACGGTGCGGCCGAGGCCGGCCTCGTCGCGGTCGACGGAGGCGAGGCCGCCGCCGAGGTGCACCTGGAAGCCCGGCACCTGCTCGCCCTCGATCGTCACGAGCTGCCCCTTGAGTCCGATGTCCGCGGTCTGGATGCGGGCGCACGAGTTGGGGCAGCCGTTGACGTTGAGGGTGATCGGGGTGTCGAGCTGCTCGGTGACGTCGGCGAGGCGCTGCTCGAGCTCGGCGATCGCGGTGGCCGCGGTGGCCTTGGTCTCGACGATGGCGAGCTTGCAGAACTCGATGCCGGTGCAGGCCATGGTGTGCCGCCGGAACGGGCTCGGAGTGGTCGTGAGGCCGAGCTTCTCGAGCCGGCTGACGACGCCCCGCACGCGCCGGCCAGGGACGTCGAGGAGCACGAGCTTCTGGTGCGGAGTGAGGCGCAGCCGGTCCGAGCCGACCGACTCCATGATGTCGGCCAGGCCAGCGAGCACGTCGCCGCTGATGCGCCCGACGGTCGGGGCCGCGCCGACGTAGCGCAGGCCGTCCTTCTGCAGGTGCACGCCGACGTGGTCTCCGGGGCCGGTGGCGGGAGCGGGTGCCGGCCCGTCGGGCAGCGCCCGGCCGAGGTACTCGTCCTGGAGCACCTGGCGGAACTTCTCGGCGCCCCACTCGGCGAGGAGGAACTTCAGGCGCGCCTTGTTCCGGAGGCGTCGGTAGCCGTAGTCGCGGAAGATGCGGATGACGCCGTGCCACACCTCGGCCGCCTCCTCGGGGCGGACGAAGACGCCGACGCGCTCGGCGAGACGCGGGCTGGTCGACAGGCCGCCGCCCACCCACAGGTCGTAGCCGGCGCCGAGCTCGGGGTGCACGACGCCGACGAGCGAGACGTCGTTGATCTCGTGGACGACGTCGAGGCTCGGGTGCCCGGTGACGGCCGACTTGAACTTGCGCGGCAGGTTGGCGAGCTCGGGGTCGCCGATGAACCGGCTCGTGATCTCGTCGATGACGGGCGTCGGGTCGAGGATCTCGTCCTTCGCGATGCCGGCGACGGGGCTGCCGAGCACGACGCGTGGGGTGTCGCCGCAGGCCTCGGTGGTCTGCAGGCCGACGGCCTCGAGGCGGCGCCAGATCTCCGGCACGTCCTCGACGCGGATCCAGTGGTACTGGATGTTCTGCCGGTCGCTGATGTCGGCGGTGCCGCGGGCGAACTCGGTGGAGATCTCGGCGAGGGTGCGCAGCTGGGCCAGGTTCAGGGCGCCGCCGTCGAGCCGGACGCGGAGCATGAAGTACTCGTCGGACAGCTCGGTGTCGTCGAGCTGGGCCGTGCGGCCACCGTCGATGCCCGGCCGGCGCTGGGTGTAGAGACCCCACCAGCGGAAGCGCCCGGAGAGGTCCTGCGGCGGGATGGAGGCGAAGCCCTCCTTGGCGTAGATCGTCTCGATCCGCTCGCGGACGTTGAGGCCGCCGTCCTCCTGCTTCCACACCTCGTTGGGGTTGAGCGGCTCGGTGCCGTCGACCTTCCACTGCCCGTTGGAGCGGCCGGCGCGAGGAGGCCGGGTCGCCGGGCGGGCCTCGTTCGGGGTGTCGGTGACGGTCATGTAATCGAATGTATAACCACCGATTATCGACGTCAGCGTGGGTCCACGATCCGGCCCATTCCCCTCGTCGTGGTGGGAGATGGGTGGGAGATGGGTGGGAGAGGGGTGGAAGATGCCGTCGGACGCGTCGGGCTGGACGCGTCGAGCTGGATGCGTCAGCGGGCGCTCGCCGGGGCCGATGCGTACAGCCCGAGCACCGTCGCGACGTACCGGTCGGAGTGGTTGTAGGAGCGGACGGCCGCGCGGCGGTCGGCGTCGCGCGACAGGTCACGGCCACCCGCGCAGAGGTAGCGCGCCGCCGCGAGCGCCGCGTCCTCGACGTTCTGCGGGTCCGCGACCCCGTCACCACTGCCGTCGGCACCCCAGATGCGCCAGGTCGCCGGGATGAACTGCATCGGTCCGACGGCGTGGTCCCAGCTCGGGTCGCCGTCGAGCGCCCCGCCGTCGCTGTCGTGGATCCGGGCGTACGCGCCGCCGGTCAGCGCCGGGCCGACGACCGGCGGGACGACGTCGTGGAACGGGTCGAGCCTGCGCCCACGCAGCGACGACGACTCCACCTCGCCGATCGAGGCGAGGAGCATCGGCTTGAGGTGGCACGAGCCCTGGGCCTGCGCCGCGGACACGTAGGCGGCCCAGAGCACCTGCTCGGTCGTCACCGGCGCGGGCCCGTCC
>JAEXXY010000350.1 GCA_023451855.1 Actinomycetes bacterium | reverse complement strand
GTCCGAGGTCGAGGGCCTTGTCGAGGCGACCCTTGAGCTCGCCGGAGATGGTGCGCGAGGCCGAGCGCATCCAGAAGACCATGCCGGTGACGAAGACGACGGCGAGGATCGAGGCCGACCCGCCGATCAGCTCCTGCTGCTCGAAGGAGAGCTGGCTCGTGCCGTAGGTCAGCAGCGCGCCGAGCGCGACGGACAGGGCCACGGCCACGCCGACACCGGTCCACACGTACCGCAGCGCCCACCGGCGTCCGGACTTGACGAGGAACGCGACGAGGATGACGACGACGAGGGCGGCCTCGAGGCCTTCGCGGAGGCCGATGAGCGCGTTGCTGGCGAGCACGGCGTCCTTCTTCCTGGAGGTCTTCCCGGCGGGCAATTAGGGCACGTCGGGCTGCCCGAATTCAGGAAAGCACAGGTAAGCCTTGCCTAACAAGCCGGCCCCGGCGGGTGAGACCTGGTTCACCGGGGATCCACAGGATCCGGGTGCCAGAGTGGGGGCATGAGCCCTGCCGCCGCGTCCCCGGACCGCCCGCCCTTCGCCGGCTTCCCGCCCGACGCCCTCGAGCTGTACGCCGGTCTAGAGGCCGACAACTCGCGCGCGTACTGGCAGGACCACAAGGGCACCTACGAGGCGGCGGTCCGCGAGCCGATGCTCGCCCTGCTCGACGCCCTCGAGGAGGAGTTCGGCCCGGCCAAGCTCTTCCGCCCCAACCGCGACATCCGCTTCAGCGCCGACAAGTCGCCGTACAAGACGCACCAGGGCGCTTTCGTGGCCGACGAGCGGGGCGGCGGCTGGTACGTGCAGGTCAGCGCCGACGGGCTCCTGGCCGGCGGCGGCTTCCGCGCGCACAGCCCCGCCGAGACGAAACGGTTCCGCGCCGCCGTCGACACGCCGGCATCGGGGCTGGAGCTGGAGAGGCTGCTGGCGTCGTTGTCGCGCAAGGGTTTCGAGCAGCACGGTGACGCCGTGAGGACGACCCCCCGCGGCTACACGGCCGACCACCCACGCATCGAGACGCTGCGCCTCAAGGAGGTCATGGTGACCCGCGCCTTCGGTGAGCCCGAGTGGCTCGGCACGAAGCGCACCCTGACCGAGGTGCGCAAGGTCTGGCGCGACGTGCGCCCCCTCGTCGAGTGGGTCGCGGCCCACGTGGCCGACGGACCGCTACGTTGAGCCCCGTGACCCAGCGCAGTGCACGCGTCGACGCGTACGTCATCGGCGGCGGACCCGCCGGCCTCGCCACCGCCGCGGCCCTGCGCCAGCGGGGCCTGAACGGCGTCGTCCTCGAGCGCAGCGACGGCATCGGCACGTCGTGGCGCGGGCACTACGACCGGCTGCACCTGCACACACCGCGCGAGCTGTCCGGCCTGCCCGGCCTGCCGATCCCGCGCGGGATGGGCCGCTGGGTGGCCCGCGACGACGTCGTGCGCTACCTCGAGCAGTACGCCGACCACCACGACCTCGACGTGCGCACCGGCGCCGAGGTGGCCCGGGTCGACCGGGCACCCGAGCACCCCGGCTGGGGCGAGGCGTGGACGGTGACGCTCGCCGACGGCTCGACGCTGACCGCGCCCTACGCCGTCGTCGCGACGGGCTTCAACCACACGCCCCGCGACCCGGAGGTGCCCGGCCTCGACGCGTGGCCCGGTGAGGTCGTCCGTGCCCGCGACTACCGCACGGGCGCGGCCTACGCCGGGCGCGACGTGCTCGTCGTCGGCACCGGCAACACCGGCACCGAGATCGCCGTCGACCTCACCGAGCAGGGCGCTGCGCGCGTGCGGATGGCCGTGCGCACCGTGCCGCACATCCTGCGCCGCAACCGCGGACCGGTCGCCGCGCAGTACACCGGCATCGCCGTGCGCCACCTGCCCACCGCCCTCGTCGACGCCGTCGCGCCGTACGTCGAGCGGCTCCAGGTGCCCGACCTCTCGGCCCACGGACTCCCCCGCCCCGACACCGGTCTGCTGACCCGCGTCGAGCGCGACAACGCCATCCCGGTGCAGGACGTCGGCATCATCGACGCCGTCCGCTCGGGAGCCGTCGAGCCGGTCGCGGCCCTGGCGTCGGTCGAGGGCGAGGACGTCGTGCTCGCCGACGGCAGCCGCCTGCGCCCCGACGTCGTCGTGCTCGCCACCGGGTACAGCCAGGGCCTCGAGCCGATGCTCGGGCACCTCGGCGTGCTCGACGACAAGGGCCGGCCCGTGGAGCGCGGCGGCGCCACGGCGCGGGGGGCCCGCGGCCTCTGGTACACCGGCTACACCAACCCCATCTCGGGCATGCTCCGCGAGATCGCCATCGACGCACGCAAGATCGCCCTCGCCATGGCGCTGGCCAAGCGCCGCGACACCAGGGCCCTTCGTACCGCCTGACGCGTCAGGCGTGGGTGAAGCGGCCGCCGAGGTGCAGGAAGGCGGCGGCGATCGGCTCGCCCGCGGCCAGCGCCGACGCGAGCGCCTCGTCGCTCGGCACGCCGCGGGCCAGGGCGCGGTGGTGGCGCACCATCGTGTCGGCCGCCAC
>JAEXXY010000240.1 GCA_023451855.1 Actinomycetes bacterium | reverse complement strand
GCGTAGGTGCCCTCCGGGATGCGGGCCCCGGTCATGACGCGGGCGGCCTCGCCGGGGCGCAGGACGAAGGTGGGCGCGTCACCGGCGGCGACGTCGCCGACGACGGGGTAGGTGCGAGACTCCGGGACCCCGGGCGCCGCCGTCGGGTCGGGCGCGCCGGGGGCGGGGTGGACGGCGTACCCGTCCATGGCGCTGTTGTCGAAGCGCGGCAGGTCGTCGCGGGCCACGAGGTCGGCCGCGAGGAACCGGCCGCGGGCGCGGTGGTCGAGGGCCACCCGGACGACGGGCGCGACGCCGAGCAGGCCCGCCACCGCAGCACGGTGCGCGTCCACGGAGACGTGGTCGGGGTCGTCGCTCGGCACGCCGCAAGTCTGCCGCACCACGCACGCCCGCCGAAGCCGGGTCTGCGGCAGGATCGGTCCGTGGCAGGTGCCCAGCGTGACGACGCCCCCGACGTGCCAGACGGCGACCTCGAGGTCGACCTCACCGGGCTGCTCCTCGGCGTCGCGACGGCTGCCACCCATATCGAGGGCGGCGACGTCGCGAGCAACTGGGTCGACTGGGCCGCCCGTCCGGGGACCATCGCCGACGGCTCGAGCCCGGTGCGGGCCACCGACCACTGGAACCGCTGGCGCGAGGACACCGCGCTCATGGCGTCGCTCGGTGTGCAGGTGTACCGCCTCGGCGTCGAGTGGGCGCGCCTCGAGCCGGCCCCCGGACGCTGGGACGACGACGCGTTCGCCCACTACCGGGCCGAGCTGGAGCTGCTGCGCGAGCACGGCGTCCGCCCGCTGCTGACGCTGCACCACTTCAACACCCCGCGCTGGTTCGAGGAGCAGGGCGGGTGGCTCGGTCCCGATGCCGTCGCGGTGTACCTGCGCTTCGTCCGTGCCGTCGTCGAGCGTCTCGGCGACCTCGTCGACGAGTACGTGACGGTCAACGAGCCGAACGTCTTCGTCACCGGCGCGTACGTCTTCGGCGAGTTCCCACCCGGGCACCGCAGCCTGCGCGAGGCGATGCGCGTGTACGGACGGCTCGCCGAGGCGCACATCCGGGCGTACGGCCTCGTCCACGACCTCCGGCCCGGCCTCGCGACGAAGGTCGGCGTCGCGACGAAGGTCGGCGTCGCGCACCACCTGCGCCCGTTCCGGCCCGGCGACCGACGCAACCCGTGGCACCGCGTCCTCACCCCAGCGATGCGGTACCTGTTCCAGGACGCCATCGTGCGGGCCATGACGACGGGAGAGTTCGCACCACCGCTGCGCCGGCCGGGCGGCATCCGGCGGGGCCGGTACGCCGACTTCTTCGGCCTCAACTACTACTCGCGCACCACGGTGACCCGGTTCGAGGACGGCACCCCGCCGGGCGTCCCCGTCAACGACCTCGGCTGGGAGGTGCACCCCGAGGGTCTCGCCGAGACCGCGACGTGGGCCTGGGAGCGCTACGGCCTGCCGGTGTGGGTCACCGAGAACGGCACGGCCGACGCACGCGACGCCTTCCGGGCCCGCTACCTCGCGGAGCACCTCGAGGTCGTGGCGCGGCTGCGGGCCCGCGGCGTCCCGGTCGAGCGGTACTACCACTGGTGTCTCGTCGACAACTGGGAGTGGGCGCAGGGCGAGGGCCCGCGGTTCGGGCTCGTCGCGCTCGACCACCCGACCCAGGAGCGGACGGTCCGCGGCTCGGGCCGGTTCTTCGCCGAGGTCGCGGCCGCCGGGGGCATCACGGCGGCGATGCGCGAGCGGTACGTCGCCGGGCAGGAGTACCCCGTCTCGGACGGCACCCCGCCGCGCGGCTAGGGTCGCCGGATGCCCAGCTCTCCCATCCGGCGCCACGTCGGCCAGGTGTTCATCCCCGTCCGCGACCTGGCGCGGTCGGCCCGCTGGTACGGGGACGTGCTCGGCTTCGAGCCCGACACCGCGTCGCACGAGGGCACGATCCTCGACATCCCCGTGCAGGACGGCCCGCGGGTCGCCCTCGACGCCAACCGGCCCGACTTCACGGCCGACGGGCCGCCGCGGTTCTTCCTCTGGACCGACGACATGGCGGCGACGATCGAGCACCTGCGCCGGCTCGACGTCACGATCACCTCCGACGTCGAGGACATCGGCAGCGTCTTCTTCGTCCAGTTCGAGGACCCGGACGGCAACCCCCTCATGGTCTGCCAGCGGGCCGACCTCGACGACTGAACGGCTCCGGCCGCACGTCCGCCCGATGACGTCGGCCCGGGCGAGGAGTAGCGTCGACAGGTCGGAGCCTCCGGGAGGATGCCATGCACCTCGAGCACCTGTGTGACGCGAGATGGACCTACGACCTCTACGAGGAGGTCGAGCCGTCGCCGGGTCGCGACGGGAGGGTCTACGGCCAGGGGACGGGCACCCTGACCGGCCGCCTGGCGGGAACCGCCACGTGGTCGAACTTCCCTCGCCTGTGGCACGGGTACGCCTCACCGGACGCGCGTGGCGTCATCCAGGTCGACGGGGGCATCGTCCTCTACACCCTGACGGGTCTCTCGTCGCTGACCGACGGGCACGGCCTCCACGTCATGACGTTCCAGACCGACTCGCCCTCGCACCAGTGGCTCAACAGCGTGCTCGCCGTCGGCGAGGGGGCCATCGACGTGAAGCGCCGTCAGCTGCAGATGCGCTACTACGAGTGTGAGGTCGAGCTGCCCCTCGCCCTCCCTCCCTGGTGACCGACGAGCGAGCGGCCGGCCGGCTCAGCACTCGATGACGTTGACGGCGAGGCCGCCGCGCGCGGTCTCCTTGTACTTGACCTTCATGTCGCGGCCGGTCTCGCGCATCGTCTTGATGACCTTGTCGAGGCTCACGACGTGCGAGCCGTCGCCGCGCAGGGCGGTGCGGGCCGCCGTGATGGCCTTGACCGACGCGATGGCGTTGCGCTCGATGCACGGGATCTGCACGAGACCGCCGACGGGGTCGCAGGTGAGCCCGAGGTTGTGCTCCATGCCGATCTCGGCGGCGTTCTCGACCTGCTCGGGGGTGCCGCCCATGACGGCCGCCATCGCCCCGGCCGCCATCGAGCAGGCCGAGCCGACCTCGCCCTGGCAACCGACCTCGGCGCCGGAGATCGACGCGGTCTCCTTGTAGATGACGCCGATGGCGCCGGCGGTGAGCAGGAACCGGACGATGCCGTCGCGGTCGGCGCCGCGGACGAAGTTCGCGTAGTAGTGCAGGACGGCGGGGATGATGCCGGCCGCGCCGTTCGTCGGCGCGGTCACGACCCGGCCACCGGACGCGTTCTCCTCGTTGACGGCGAGGGCGTAGAGGGTGATCCAGTCCATCCCGCGCAGCGGGTCGTCGCTCGCACCCTCGAGGCGCAGCCGCCGGGCCAGCTCGGGGGCGCGACGCCGCACGCGCAGGCCACCGGGCAGCACGCCCTCGGTGTCGATGCCGTTGCGGACGCACTCCTTCATGACCGTCCAGATGTCGAGCAGGCCGTCGCGGACCTCCTGCTCGGTGCGCCACGACAGCTCGTTCTCGAGCATGATGCGGGCGATCGACTTGCCGGTCTCCTTGCAGTGGGCCAGCAGCTCGTCGGCGGTGCGGAACGGGTGCGCCACGGGCGTCGAGTCCTCGACGATCTTGGAGGAGCCGTCGGCATCCTCGCCGACGACGAAGCCGCCACCGACCGAGTAGTACGTGTGCGACGCGACGACGCCGCCCGACGCGTCGAGCGCCGTGAACGTCATGCCGTTGGGGTGCAGCGGGAGGGTCTTGCGCCGGTGCAGCACGAGGTCCTCGTCCTCGACGAAGTCGATCTCGTGCTCGCCGAGGAGGCTGACGCGGCGGCTCGCCCGGATCTCGGCCAGGCGGCCCTCGACGGCCCGCGGGTCGCACAGCTCGGGGCGCTCGCCGGTGAGGCCGAGCAGGACCGCCTTGTCGCTGCCGTGGCCGTGACCGGTGGCGCCGAGCGAGCCGAACAGCTCGGACCGGACGCGTGCGACGGCGGCGAGTCGCCCCTCGTCGCGCAGGCGCTCGGCGAACAGGACCGCGGCCCGCATCGGCCCCACGGTGTGCGAGCTCGACGGCCCGATGCCGATCGAGAAGAGATCGAAAACGCTGAGCGCCATGGTGTCCTGACTTCGTGTCGTCGTTGACGGCGACCGCCCGGGGGTGTGGGCGGATCCGATCGAGCCTACGTCCCCGCGCGCCCGACGCGTGCACCCGGCATACAGTCTGCTCGTGCC
>JAEXXY010000165.1 GCA_023451855.1 Actinomycetes bacterium | reverse complement strand
GCGCGGCCCGGGACCGGGAGGCGCGCAGCCCGGGCAGGGACGGGCGCGTGTGACGCGTCGGACGGGCGGGCGAGGTGAGAGCCGGCATGGGTACCCCTGACCAGGACGGTCGGTGCCAGCTCCTGCTCGCACCGTGGTAGCACGAGGGTGACGCGCCGACCCTCCCGGAGGTTGTCCGAGCAGACGTCCCGCGCCGGATCGTGACCGATCCGTTGCGAAACGTCTGCTCGACGGCGCCTGAGGCGTCAGGCGTTGTGCTGCTGCTGTTGCTGCTGCTGCATCGCGTGGTGGCGCCGCAGCACCTCGGTCAGCTTGTTCGCGCCGGCGACGACGGTCGCGGCGTGCAGCCGTCCGGGCTGGCGCGAGAGGCGCTCGATCGGCCCGGAGATCGACACCGCCGCGACGACTCGGCCGGACGGGCCACGCACCGGCGCCGAGACCGACGCGACGCCGGCCTCGCGCTCGGCGACGCTCTGGGCCCAGCCGCGTCGGCGCACCGCCGACAGCGTCGTGGCCGTGAACGCCGCACCCTGCAGGCCACGGTGCAGCCGGTCGGGCTCCTCCCAGGCGAGCAGCACCTGGGCGGCCGACCCAGCGAGCATCGACAGCGTCGCGCCGACGGGGATCGAGTCGCGCAGGCCCACGGGCCGCTCGGCAGCCGCGACGCAGATGCGCTGGTCACCCTGACGCCGGAACAGCTGGGCGCTCTCGTTGGTGTGGTCGCGCAGGGCGCCGAGGACGGGTCCGGCGGCCGCGAGGAGCCGGTCCTCGCCCGCCGCCGACGCGAGCTCGCCGAGGCGCGGGCCGAGGACGAATCGGCCCTGCATGTCGCGCGAGACGAGCCGGTGGTGCTCGAGGGCGACGGCCAGGCGGTGCGCCGTGGGGCGGGCCAGGCCGGTGGCGCCGACGAGCTGTGCGAGCGTGGCCGGACCGGCCTCGAGGGCGCCCAGCACCGTGGCCGCCTTGTCGAGGACGCCGACCCCAGAAGAGTTGTCCATGCACTGATATTGACGTCTCAGGCACTGAGACGTCAATCCATGACGCGCACAAAAGGGCGAGGCTTTCAGGACAGCGACGTCGCGAGCCGGTCCTCGGTGGCGCACGCGCTGGAGCAAGCGAACGCCGCCCGGAGGGATGAGATGGCAGGGACACTGGCCGAGAAGGTCTGGGACGCACACGTCGTCAGGCGCGCCGAGGGCGAGCCCGACCTCCTCTACATCGATCTGCACCTGCTGCACGAGGTGACGAGCCCGCAGGCCTTCGACGGCCTCCGGCTCGCCGGACGCCAGGTGCGCCGCCCGGATCTCACCCTCGCGACCGAGGACCACAACGTGCCGACGACGCCCGGTCCGATCACCGACCCTGTCTCCAAGGTCCAGGTCGAGACGCTGCGTCGCAACTGCGAGGAGTTCGGGGTCCACCTCTACCCGATGGGCGACGCCGACCAGGGCATCGTCCACGTCGTCGGCCCGCAGCTGGGCCTGACGCAGCCGGGCATGACCGTCGTCTGCGGCGACAGCCACACCTCGACCCACGGCGCGTTCGGAGCCCTCGCCTTCGGGATCGGCACCTCCGAGGTCGAGCACGTGCTCGCCACGCAGACCCTCCCGCTCAAGCCGTTCCGCACCCTCGCGGTCAACGTCAACGGTGCACTGCCCGACGGCGTCACCGCCAAGGACATCGTGCTGGCCGTCATCGCCAGGATCGGCACCGGCGGCGGCCAGGGCTACGTCATCGAGTACCGCGGCGAGGCCATCGAGGCCCTGTCGATGGAGGCCCGGATGACGGTCTGCAACATGTCGATCGAGGCCGGCGCCCGCGCCGGCATGATCGCCCCCGACCAGACGACCTACGACTACCTGCAGGGGCGCCCGCACGCACCGACCGGTGCCGACTGGGACGCCGCCGTCGCCGAGTGGACCGCGCTGCGCACCGACGCCGACGCCGTCTTCGACGCCGAGGTCGACATCGACGCCTCGAGCCTGACGCCGTTCGTCACGTGGGGCACCAACCCCGGTCAGGGGCTCCCGCTCGGTGACTCCGTGCCCGACCCGGAGTCCTTCGCCGACGAGAGCGACCGGCTCGCCGCCGCCAATGCCCTGGCGTACATGGGCCTCGAGGCCGGAACGCCGTTGCGCGACATCAGGGTCGACACCGTCTTCGTCGGCTCGTGCACCAACGGCCGCATCGAGGACCTCCGGGCCGCCGCCGACGTCATCAAGGGTCGTCGCGTCGCCGACGGAGTGCGGATGCTCGTCGTGCCCGGTTCGGCCAAGGTGCGCCTGCAGGCCGAGTCCGAGGGTCTCGACGCCGTCTTCACCGACGCCGGGGCCGAGTGGCGCCTGCCCGGCTGCTCCATGTGCCTCGGCATGAACCCGGACACCCTGTCGCCGGGGGAGCGCAGCGCCTCGACGTCCAACCGCAACTTCGAGGGACGCCAGGGCAAGGGTGGTCGCACCCACCTCGTGAGCCCGCTCGTCGCGGCCGCGACCGCCGTGCGCGGCACGCTCTCGAGCCCGGCCGACCTCGGTGCTGCCGCCGAGCACGCCGTCGCGTCCAGCACCACCGGGGAGGCCTGAGCCATGGAGAAGTTCGAGACCCACACCGGAGTCGGGGTGCCGCTGCGGCGCAGCAACGTCGACACCGACCAGATCATCCCGGCCGAGTACCTCAAGCGCGTCACGCGCACGGGGTTCGAGGACGGCCTCTTCGCGGCCTGGCGCAAGGACGAGTCGTTCGTGCTCAACAGCCCGGTGTACGCCAACGGCTCGGTGCTCGTGGCCGGTCCGGACTTCGGCACCGGCTCGAGCCGCGAGCACGCCGTCTGGGCGCTGATGAACTACGGCTTCCGCGTCGTCATCTCCTCGCGCTTCGCCGACATTTTCCGCGGGAACAGCGGCAAGCAGGGGCTGCTCACCGCCGTCGTCGCCCAGGACGACGTCGAGCTGATCTGGAAGCACCTCGAGAACAACCCCGGAGCCGAGGTCGAGGTCGACCTCGTGTCCCGCACGGTCCGCGCCGGCGAGATCGTCGCGGCCTTCGACATCGACGACTACACCCGCTGGCGGCTGCTCGAGGGGCTCGACGACATCGGTCTGACCCTCCGACACGAGGACGAGGTGTCCGAATTCGAGAAGCGTCGCCCGAGCCACAAGCCGGTGACCACCCCGGCCTGAGGCCGCGGCCCGGAGCGGCGCGACATCCCGCTCGCGAAGACGGATCCCACTGTGTCACAGCGGGATCCGTCTCTTCTTTCCCAGCTGGAACGCCGCCACCAGGCTTCTGGCGAGGGCCGCTCGGGTGGGGTGCGGAGGCGTCAAAGTCCTTGCGACACAACGAAAAGCACGGCCCCGGGTGATGGACGAACCTGCTCGACGGGCCTAACGTCGTGTCGTAGCCGGACGAGTTCCGGATGCCCACGTCGGGTCGCCTGACACCGACAGTCCTCTGGAGGGAAAGACGTGAACAAGGCAGAACTGGTCGACGCGCTGGAGAAGAAGCTCGGCAGCAAGAAGCAGGCCTCCGACGCCCTCGAGGCCTTCCTCGACGTCGTCATCCGCGAGGTCGCCAAGGGCAACAAGGTCGGGATCACCGGCTTCGGCACCTTCGAGCGCGCCGACCGCGCGGCCCGGACCGGGCGCAACCCCAAGACGGGTCAGACCGTGCGCATCAAGAAGACGCGCGTCCCCAAGTTCCGCTCGGGCACGAACTTCAAGGAGATCGTCTCCGGCGCCAAGAAGGTCTCGCGCACCGAGTCCGCCGCCGCGCGAGCCACGGCGGGCACCGCCACCGCAGCACCGGCGACGAAGGCTGCTGCGAAGAAGGCGACCGCCAAGAAGGCCACCGCCACCACCAAGGCGGCGGCCACGAGGACGGCGGCGAAGAAGACCGCGACCAAGGCCGCCCCGACCAGGGCCGCGGCGACCAAGACGGCGACCACGGCCCGCAAGACGACGGCCACCAAGGCCGCCCCGGCGCGCGCCGCGGCCACGAAGACCACGGCGAAGAAGACTGCGACCAAGGCCGCCCCGGCCCGGGCCGCGGCGAAGAAGACGACCACCGCCACCAAGACCGCCGCGAAGAAGACGACGGCACGCAAGAGCGCCCGCTGACGCGTCGGTCCCACCGGCTGGACCGGATGGGGCCGCGCACGGCGACGAGGGCCCGGCCGCGCGGTCGGGCCCTCGTGCGTGCCGGGGTGTGGCGCGCGAGGTCGGCTCAGCGGATGCGCTGTCCCGGGCCGACGCCGACGATCCGCAGCGCCACGACGAGGTCGTCGACGACGTCGACCGTCAGCCGCTGGCCGACCCGCAGCAGCCGCAGGCCGCTCGCCTCGAAGGCGGGCGCGCCGAACCTCAGCTCGATGCCGTCGTCGCGCAGGAGGCTTCCGGTGCGCGTCTCGGGGTCGAAGCGGTGGACGGTGGCCTGCATGCTCCTGATCCAAGCAGATCCACGGTGCTCGAGCACCGCCCGGGTGGCGGCTCCCGGTCCGAGGCGACGCGCGGCGGCGAGGCCGGCGGCGTCGTCGACGTCGGTGCGCAGCCGGGGCAGGTCGAGCTCGAGCCGCACGGCCCCGTCGGACTCGTGACGCGCCGCGCTGCCCGCGCCGAACCTCGGGGTGAAGTGTCGGCCGGTGCGCAGC
>JAEXXY010000141.1 GCA_023451855.1 Actinomycetes bacterium | reverse complement strand
GGAGATGACCGACCTGCCCAAGGCGGTGCGCTCCGACCTCGTCACCGACCTCCTCCCGACGCTGCTGACGCCCATCGTGCAGCGCGTCGCCGACGACGGCCAGACGATGAAGTACGCCTGGCGCCTGCACGACGGCGCCATCGTCGAGTCGGTCCTCATGCGCTACCCGAAGCGCGTCACCATCTGCATCTCGAGCCAGGCCGGGTGCGGCATGAACTGCCCGTTCTGCGCCACCGGCCAGGCGGGCCTGACCCGCAACATGTCGGCCGGCGAGATCGTCGAGCAGGTCGTGTGGGCGGCCCGGGCGCTGCGCCGCGGCGAGCTCGCGGGCGGCGACGACGAGGACCGCGACCACCCCCTGCGCGTCAGCAACGTCGTCTTCATGGGCATGGGCGAGGCCCTGGCCAACTACAAGGCCGCCATCGGGGCCATCCGGCGCCTCACCGACCCGGCGCCCGACGGCCTCGGGATGTCGGCCCGTGGCATCACGATGTCGACCGTCGGCCTCGTGCCCGGCATCGACAAGCTCGCTGCCGAGGGCATCCCGGTCACGCTGGCGCTGTCGCTGCACGCGCCCGACGACGAGCTGCGCGACGAGCTCGTCCCCATCAACACGCGGTGGAAGGTCGACGAGGCCCTCGACGCCGCGTACCGGTACTACGAGGTCACCGGCCGGCGCGTCTCCATCGAGTACGCCCTGATCCGCGACATCAACGACCAGGGTTGGCGCGCCGACCTGCTCGGCGAGAAGCTCGCAGCGCGGGGCAAGGGCTGGGTGCACGTCAACCCGATCCCGCTCAACCCGACGCCGGGCTCGAAGTGGACGGCCTCGCGCCCCGGCGTCGAGCAGAACTTCGTCGAGCGGTTGCGGGCCCACGGCGTGCCGACGACGATCCGCGACACGCGCGGCCAGGACATCGACGGCGCCTGCGGCCAGCTCGCCGCTGCCACCGCCTGAGGCCTCCGCCCGCTGGTCACCCGCGCAGCCGTGCCAGCGCGGGGGTCGGGTCGACCCCGGCGTCGGACGCGACCAGCCGAATCAGCGACTCGGCCTCCTCGGCGCACGCAGCGCACGCGCGCAGGTGCACGAGCATCTCGGGCAGCTGTCCGGTGTCAGGGTCCTCGACGAGCGCCTCGGCGTACCGGTCGGCGAGGGCGAAGCAGTCCTCGCACGACAGCCAGGGTTCCGTCGGCAGGGTGAGGGCCCGGACGTCGGCGGGCGTCAGCGGCCGTGGTGTGGATGTCATGGTGTCTCCCCGCTGGCCGGCTGACCGGCTGGTGCGCCGTCCGGTGACAGGTGTCCGGTCGCCGTGAGGTGGAGGCGGATCCGGGAACGCGCCACGCTGAGGGTCTTGTACAGGGCCCCGCGCGTCGTGCCGAGACGGTCGGCGAGCACGTCGATCGGCACGTGGTCGAGCAGCAGCGCCACGGCGATCCGACGCTGGTAGGGCGTGAGCGCGTCCGCGAGGGCCGACGCCACGGCCGCGGCGAGGTCGGCGGCCTCGGCGAGGTGCTCCGGACCGGGGGCGGTGTCGGTCCAGGCGGCGTCGTCAGGCAGGCACACCTCGCGCGTCGCCCAGGCCCGGCGCCGCACCTCGTTGGCCGCGTGGAGGACACCGAACTTGTAGGCCCACGTCGTGAAGCGGCTGCGCCCCTCGAAGGTGTCGAGCCTGGCCAGCACCGCGACGAGGGCCTCGTCGGCCGCGCCCTCCACGAGCTCGTCGAGCACCGCCGTGCCGACCCGCGGCAGCTGGTCGCGGAGGCACCACACTTGGTGCCGGCACGCCCTGAGGAGCAGGACGCGCAACTCGCGCAGCGCCTCTTCGCGGCGTGCGCCGGTCCCGGCGAGGTCGGCCACCCAGTCGCGTCCCTCGTCCGGGCGGACGGGGCCCGGCGGACGCTTGGCCGCCTCGAGGGCCGGCCGCGCGGAGCCGTCGGCGTCGGCGATGGTCACGGGGTCGATCCTTCCGGGGAGAGGATGCGCGCGGCAAGCACCGGCGGGCAGCCGCGGTCGACGAGCTGGAGGAGGGCGTGCACGTCGACGCGTCGGTCGGCGGCGAGACGGCCCGCGAGGTCGGCGTCGAAGCCTGCCTCGAGCAGTCGGCAGCGGCGCCACACCGTCACGTCGACGGGGGGTCCCGCAGTCCCGCACCCGGCGACGCGGGTCGAGTGGATGGTCATACCTCCTTGGTGTCGCGGGCGTCGGCGCCCTTACCCGCCGCGGTAAGACCCGGTCCGGTGGGGGACACCAAAGGGGTGTCGCAGCCCGCAGGCGCGTTCGCGCGTGACGGGTCGCGAGCCGTCTGTCACCACGCCACCTCGAGGAGGAGCTCCCATGTCACACACGCACCCCGCCCCGTCGCGAGCCGGCGACCTCGCCGACCACACGAGCGCGCCCAGTCGTACAGATCCCGCCCGTCAGGCCTACCTCGTGCTCCGCACCGCCTTCACGGTGGCGCCGATCCTCTTCGGCGCCGACAAGTTCGCCCACCTGCTCGTCGACTGGGACCGGTACCTCGCACCTCAGATCGCCCACCTGTCGCCGTTCACCGTGCACCAGACCATGTACGTCGTGGGCGTCGTCGAGATCGTGGCCGGCCTGGTCGTGGCCGTGTGGCCGCGTCTCGGGGCGCCGGTCGTCGCCGCATGGCTGGCGGGGATCATCGTGAACCTGCTGCTGCTCGGCGGCTACTACGACATCGCCCTGCGCGACCTCGGTCTCATGCTGGCGGCCGTTGCGCTGGGCCGTCTCGGCGTCGTGTACGACCGGCGGCCGTTGCCGTGGGTGCGCCGCCGGGCGTCGTGATGCGGAGGGTTGCCTGCTCGGGCGACATTGTCGCTCAAGCGGTCTCGGCGCGGTACGTGCGTCGGTAGGCCAGGGGAGAGACGCCGACGGCCGCGGAGAGGTGCTGGCGCAGCGAGGCGGTCGTGCCGAACCCGGCCTCGGCCGCGACGCGGTCGACGGGCAGGTCGGTCGTCTCGAGCAGGTGCCGGGCCCGGTCGACGCGGGCGCGGGTCAGCCACGTCACCGCGGTCTCGCCGGCCTCCTCGCGGAAGCGGCGCGTGAAGGTGCGCACGCTCATGCCCGCGTGC
>JAEXXY010000137.1 GCA_023451855.1 Actinomycetes bacterium | reverse complement strand
GTCCGCAAGGGCGGCAAGAAGCCGTCCGTCGGCTCCGGCGGCCAGCGCCGCCGCGGTCTCGAGGGCAAGGGCCCCACGCCGAAGGCGGCCGACCGCGAGTACCACCCCGCGCACAAGCGGGCCAAGGCGGTGGCCAAGCGCTCCGGCTCCGCCGGCACGCGCGCCGCCGCGCGGCCCCGGAGCCGGAGCAAGGCCTCCAGCGAGATGGTCTACGGCCGCAACTCCGTCGTGGAGGCGCTGCGCGCCGAGGTGCCGGTGGCCACGATGTACATCGCCACCCGCATCGACACCGACGACCGCGTCCGCGAGGCCCTCAAGCTCGCCACGGAGCGGGGTCTGGCCATCCTCGAGACGCCACGCGGCGAGCTCGACCGGCTCACCGACGGCGGCGTGCACCAGGGCCTCGCGCTGCAGGTGCCGCCCTACGACTACGCCGACCCTGCCGACCTCATCGACCCCGAGATGCCCGGCATCCCGCTCGTCGTGGCCCTCGACGGGATCACCGACCCCCGCAACCTCGGCGCCATCGTCCGCTCGGTCGCCGCGTTCGGCGGGCACGGCGTCGTCGTGCCCGAGCGGCGCTCGGTCGGCATGACGGCCTCGGCGTGGAAGACTTCCGCCGGCGCGGCCGCCCGCATCCCGGTGGCCAAGGCGAGCAACCTGACGCGTGCGCTCGAGGAGTTCAAGAAGGCGGGCTTCTTCGTCCTCGGCCTCGACATGGACGGCGACGTCGAGCTGCCCGACCTCACGCTCGCTACCGAGCCGCTCGTCATCGTCACCGGGTCGGAGGGCAAGGGCCTGTCGCGTCTCGTCCGCGAGACGTGCGACCAGATCGTGTCGATCCCGATGAGCTCGGCCGTCGAGTCCCTCAACGCCGGGCTCGCCACGGGCGTCACGTTGTACGAGGTGGCCCGGCAGCGGCGTCGGTGAGGCCGTCGTGACCGCGCGGGCCGCGTCCGGGGAACTCCCCGGGTGCGCCCGACGCTGGTCACAGTGTCGTCGGTAGAGTGAGCCGGCCGCACTACGTCATGTAGTAGCAGGCGGCAGGCGCCGGCGCGGACGGCCGCGCATCGAGTGGCGGATCGAGTGGCGGATCGAGTGAAGGACGCAGACGTGGGCAAGAGCAGCAGGGCCGATACCGCCGCACGCGCGGCGCAGATGCGCGCCGAGGCCGAGCGCAAGGAGCGCCAGCGCAAGCAGGTCATCGCGGCGGTCGTCGCCGTCGTCGTCGTCATCGTGGCGGTCGTCGTCGGCGTCGCCGTGTCGAACCGGCCGAAGCCCGCCCCGGCGGCCAGCGGCGCCGACGCGGCGCTGTCGGCCCTCGTCTCGCTGCCGCAGGCCACCCTCGACGCGTCGGCCGCGCCGAACCCCAACTTCGCCCCGGCCAAGCTCGAGGGCGGCACGCCGCTGACGCAGGACGGCAAGCCGAAGGTGCTCTACGTCGGCGCCGAGTACTGCCCGTTCTGCGCCATGGAGCGCTGGGCGCTCATCGGTGCGCTGGCCCGCTTCGGCACCTTCAGCGGCCTGACGCCGACGACGAGCTCGTCCAGCGACGTGCACCCCGACACGCCGACGTGGTCGTTCGCGAAGGCGAAGTACACCAGCGACCTCCTGGCCCTGGAGGCCATCGAGACCCAGGACCGCAACCAGCAGCCGCTGATGACGCTCGACGGCCAGAACCTCGCGCTCTTCCAGAAGTACAACCCCGGTGGCGGCATCCCGTGGATCGACTACGGCGGCACGCACGCGACGAGCGGTGCCACCGTCGACGCCAACGCCATCGACGGCAAGACCTACGACCAGATCATCGCCGGCATCAAGGACCCGAACTCCGAGATCGGCAAGACGATGAACCCGGCGATCAACCTCATCACCGCGCAGCTGTGCCAGATGACGGGCGGCAAGCCGACGAACGTCTGCACGTCGAGCGGCGTCATGACGGCCTCGGTCCTGCTCAAGAAGAAGTGACGCCGTGAGCCGCACCGGGCAGAGCGGCGCGAACGCCCCCGCGGCCGCCACCGCGACGCGGACCGGGCGCGTCCGGCCGCCGTGGCTGGCCCCGGTCACCCTCGCGCTCACCGTCATCGGGCTCGGGGTGTCGGTCTACCTCACCGTCGAGCACTTCACGAACAACGCGACCCTCGCGTGCAGCATCGGTGGGGTCGTCGACTGCGCCAAGGTCACGACCAGCGCCTGGAGCACCTTCATGGGCGTCCCGGTGGCGCTGCTCGGGCTCGTCTTCTTCCTCGTCCTGCTGCCGCTCGTGTGGCCCTCGACGTGGCGCAGCCGGGCCGGCCTGCTCGACGTGGTCCGCCTCGGCTGGATCACCCTCGGGCTCGGCATGGTGCTCTACCTCGTCTGGGCCGAGCTCTACCGGATCCACGCGATCTGCCTGTGGTGCACGGCCGTGCACGTCGTGACGTTCCTGCTGTGGGTTCTCGTGCTCTTCGGCCAGATCCTGTCCGGCCCGGCCGGCGAGGAGCCCGAGCCGCTCGACGACCTCGAGGCCTGAGCCCGGCCCCTCTAGCGGCTCAGTCGAGCCGGCTGATGACCGGCATCTCCTCGGTGTCGACGCCGAGCACCGACTTCTCCTCGGGCTTGGCCGGCAGCACCGTCGAGAGGTAGTCGCGCACGGCCTCGTCGAGCGACACGTCGCGCCCGGCGCGCTCGCTCATGTACCAGCGGTGCTCGAGGACCTCGTGGAAGATCTCGGCCGGCTCGAGGCGCCCGACGAGCTCGCGCGGCACCGACCGCACCACCGGCTCGTACACCTTGGAGAGCCACTCGTGCGCGACGATCTCCTCGTCGACGCCCTGCTGGTCGGTGGCGGCGACGTAGGCGTCGAGGTCGTTGAGCAGCCGGCGCGCCTGGTTCTCGCCGACGTCGAGCCCGGTGAGGCGCAGCAGGCGCCGGGAGTGGTGGCCGGCGTCGACGACCTTCGGCGTGATGACGATCTCGGTGCCGCCGATGTCGGTGGTGATCTGCAGCTCGTCGACGTCGAAGCCGAGCTCGTTGAGGCGACGGATGCGCTCGTCGACGCGCCACCGGTCGCCGACCTCGAACCGCTCGGTGCCGGTGAGTGCGCCCCACAGCGTGTGGTACCGCTCGATGATCGAGGCGGCCACCTCGAACGGGTCGGCCGACTCCTCGAGGAAGCCGCCGGCGTCGAGGTCCATGAGCTCGCCGGCGATGTTGACCTGGGCGATGTCGAGGTCGTGCTCGCGCTGGCCGTCGGTGAGCCGCGGGTGCAGCTCGCCGGTCTCGGCGTCGACGAGGTAGGCGGCGAAGGCGCCCGCGTCGCGGCGGAAGAGCGTGTTGGACAGCGACACGTCGCCCCACCAGAACCCGTCGAGGTGCAGGCGCACGAGGAGCAGGGCGAGGGCGTCCATGAGGCGCACCGCGGTGTCGGGGCGCAGGTTCTGGCTGTACAGCGCGCGGTAGGGCAGCGAGAACTGCAGGTGCCGGGTGATGAGGCACGCGTCGAGGGGCTCGCCGTCCTCGGTGGTGCGACCGTGGACGACGCCGAAGGGCTCGACGCACGGGACGTCGAGGCGACGCAGGTTGCGCAGCATCGCGTACTCGCGGTCCGCGATGTCGTCCTTGATCTCCTTGACGGCCAGGACGCGTCCGCCGAGCTTGACGAAGCGCACGACGTGGCGCGAGATGCCGCGGGGAAGGGCGGCGAGCGTGCTCTCGGGCCAGTCCGCGAGGGGCGTGGACCACGGCAGGTCGAGCAGGGCCGACTCGGGACGGGCGGTGGTGATCTCGAGCGTCACGCGCTCATCGTGGCATGCCTGCGCGACAGGCGTCGATCCGCGGCGAGGCCCCGTGCGGCGGCCAGCTCGAGGAAGAGCACCGCGATGGCGGCCGCGCACACGGCACCGGGCCGGCACCCGCGAGGGGTGCCGGCCCGGTGGCCGTGCTGTGGTGCGCTTGCGCGCCGACCCTCAGTCGCCGAGGCGGAGGCCGCTGTCGGGGTGGAAGAGGTGGACGTGGCCCTGCTTGGGCTTGAGGTGGACGACCTGGCCCTTCTCCGGGGGGCGACGACCGTCGACGCGAGCGATGAACGGCTTGGCCGTCTCGGCCTCGCCCTCGATGTCGACCTGGTGGGCCTTCGTCGTGCCGTAGATGTAGGCGTCGGCGCCGAGCTCCTCGACGACGTCGACGGTGACCGCGATGCCGTGGCCGTCCTCGGCCGGCTCGAGGTCCTCGGGGCGGACACCGATGGTGACCTCCTTGCCGACGTCCCCGAGGAGGCTGCGGTCGACCGGGACGATGTGGCCGCCGTAGTCGACGCCACCGTCGGTGACGGGCGCCGCGACGAGGTTCATCGCGGGCGATCCGATGAAGCCGGCTACGAAGACGTTGGCCGGGTGGTCGTACATGCGGCGCGGGGTGTCGCACTGCTGGAGGATGCCGTCCTTGAGGACCGCGACGCGGTCACCCATCGTCATGGCCTCGACCTGGTCGTGCGTGACGTAGACCGTCGTGACGCCGAGGCGGCGCTGGAGCGAGGCGATCTGCGTGCGGGTCTGCACGCGCAGCTTGGCGTCGAGGTTCGACAGCGGCTCGTCCATGAGGAACACCTGGGGCGAGCGGACGATGGCGCGGCCCATGGCGACACGCTGGCGCTGGCCGCCCGAGAGGGCCTTCGGCTTGCGCTCGAGGTACTGGGTGAGGTCGAGGATCTTGGCGGCCTCCTCGACGCGCTTGCGGATCTCGGCCTTGTCGACGCCGGCGATCTTGAGCGCGAAGCCCATGTTGTCGGCGACGGTCATGTGCGGGTAGAGCGCGTAGTTCTGGAACACCATCGCGACGTCGCGGTCCTTGGGGGACAGGTTGGTCACGTCACGGTCGCCGATGAGGATGCGGCCGCCGTTGACCTCCTCGAGACCGGCGAGCATGCGCAGGGACGTGGACTTGCCACATCCGGAGGGACCGACGAGGACGAGGAACTCGCCGTCCGCGATCTCGATGTTGAGCTTGTCGACGGAGGGGATCGGGTTTCCCGGGTACTGCCTCGTCGCGTTGTCGAACGTCACAGTTGCCATGGCTTCATTGCCTTCCTTCACCGGCAGGAACGTGCCGGACGATCCGTTGTAAAGGGCTGCCTGCCCGAGCGGGCGGGCACGGCCATCCTGCCCCATGGCCGTCTCGGTGACCAGACCCGGGTTCGGCGGCTCCGCCGCAGGACGTCCCGTGTGTCCCGACTTCGTGTCCTGAACGTTGCAAAAAGTTGCTGCAAGACCTGTAGTTCAGCCTTGCAAGTTCTTGCTATCGTCTGCGCCACCGGTGGCGGCGTGTGCCACCTGGCTTCAAAGGAGAATCCATGCACAAGCGTGCGCTCGGCGCTGCTGCCGTCACGGGTGTTGCCGCCCTGGCCCTCAGCGCCTGCGGTGGGTCCAGCCCCACCACCCCGTCCAACACCGGCGGCGCCGGCACGAGCAAGCCGGCTGCCACCTCGGGCACCCCGGAGACGCCGAGCGGCACCGCGGCCCCCGTCCGTGACGCGAACGTCGACCTCGTCATCTGGACCGACGCCGACCGCTCCGCGGCCGTGCAGAAGTACGCCGACCAGTTCGCCCAGGAGAACGGCGTCTCGGTCAAGGTCCAGATCTCCACCGACGTGCGTGCGCAGTTCAAGGACGCGACGAAGGTCGGCAAGGGTCCCGACGTCATCGTCGGTGCCCACGACTGGCTCGGCGAGCTCGTCCAGAACTCGACCGTCGCCCCGATCAACCTCAGCTCCGACGTCGCCGCGAAGTTCCTCCCGAAGGCGATCGAGGCCACGAAGTTCAACGGCCAGTCCTACGGCGTGCCCTACGCCGTCGAGAACATCGGCCTCATGTACAACAAGGACCTCGTCCCGAACCCGCCGAAGACGATGGACGAGCTGGTCTCCATGGGCGAGAAGCTCGTCAAGGAGGGCAAGGCCAAGCAGGTCCTGTCGCAGTTCGTCTCCAAGGTCGGCAACGCCTACTTCGCCTACCCGTACCTGTCGGCCTTCCAGGGCGGCGGCATCTTCGGCACCAAGCCCAACGGCGACTACGACCCCAACAAGGTCATCGTCAACAGCGCCGGCTCGGTCAAGGGCGGCGAGGTCCTCGCCGACCTCGGCAAGAAGAAGGTCCTGTCGACCAACGTCGACGACACGAACCAGGACGCGCTCTTCGACACGAAGGCCGCCCCGTTCATGATCAGCGGCCCGTGGAGCGTCGCCAAGGCCAAGGACGCCGGCATCAACTACGGCATCGCCCCGCTGCCCTCGCTCACCGGCGGTGGCCCGATGCAGCCGTTCCTCGGTGTCCAGATGTTCTACGTCTCGAGCAAGGCCAAGAACGCGGCCCTCGCCCAGGAGTTCGTCACGAACTACATCCCGCGCAAGGACGTCCAGCTGGCGCTCTTCGAGGTCGGCAAGCGTCCGCCGGCCCTCAAGGAGGCCTACGACCAGGTCTCCGCGAGCGACCCCGACGTCAAGGCCTGGTACGAGGCCGGTGTCGGTGGTGCGCCGATGCCGAACATCCCCGCGATGAACTCGGTCTGGGGCCCGTTCGGCCAGGCGACCGCGGACATCATCGCCGGCAAGGCCGGGGCCCAGGCGCGTCTCGATGCCGCCGCCAAGGAGATCACGGCCAACATCGCCAAGGGCTGAGTCCCTCTGATGTGACA
>JAEXXY010000121.1 GCA_023451855.1 Actinomycetes bacterium | reverse complement strand
GTCGATGAAGGAGTGCACGAGCCTGCGCGTCATCGGCGACCCGGTCTTCGGCCGCAGAGTCCGGTGCGTCGGCGATGTCCTCATCGACGGCTACCGCCGCGTCCTCGACGACGCCGTGCTCGGCGAGCCCGCCGTCGCCGCGCAGGAGACCCTCGGGGACCGCGCCGGCGACGTCAGGTCGGTCGACGCGCACCTGCGGGCCATCCTGTCGACGCTCGAGCCGATGCCGACCGAGTCGACGCCGCTCACCGACGCCCTCGGGCTCGTCGTGGCCCGCGACGTCCGGGCCCGCGTCGACCTGCCGCCCTTCGACAACTCCTCGATGGACGGCTACGCCGTGCAGTCCGCCTCGCTCGAGGGGGCCGACGCCTCCCCGGTGCGGCTGCGGATCGTCGGCGAGGTGGCCGCCGGCGAGGCCCCGGACTTCGAGGTGGGACCGGGGGAGGCCGCACGCATCATGACCGGTGCGCCGCTGCCCTCCGGTGCCGACGCGGTCGTCAAGGTCGAGGACACCGACGCCGCAGCGTCCGGCGAGGTCGAGTGCCGCGTCGTCGTGCCGGCCGGCAACTTCGTGCGTCCGGTCGGCGACGACGTGCGCAGCGGCGCGGTCATCGTCTCGGCGGGCGAGGTCGTCGGCTCCCGCACGATCGCGCTGCTCGCCGCGTGCGGGTACGCCGAGGTCGAGGTGCACCGGCGTCCGCGCGTCGTCGTCATCTCGACCGGGTCCGAGCTCGTCGAGCCGGGACGGCCCTTGGCAGCCGGACAGATCCACGACTCCAACTCCTCGATGCTCTGGGCCGCAGCGGTGTCCGCCGGGGCCTCGGCCGAGATCCGCCAGGCCGTCGGCGACTCGGAGGACGAGCTGCTCGAACAGCTCAGCGTCGCCGTCAAGGACGCCGACATCGTCGTGACGAGCGGCGGGGTGTCGATGGGCGCCTACGACGTCGTCAAGAGCGCGCTGGCCTCGCGTGGCGTGGAGTTCGTCAAGGTGGCGATGCAGCCGGGCAAGCCGCAGGGCTACGGGATGCTCGAGGCCCCCGACGGCCGACGCGTCCCGATCTTCACGCTGCCGGGCAACCCGGTGTCCTCGTTCGTCTCCTTCGAGGTGTTCGTGCGGCCCGCGCTCCGACGCCTCATGCGGCTGACGCCCGAGAAGCGCCGGATGCGCCCGGCCACGCTCATCTCGGGCGTCACCTCGTTCGAGGGGCGGCGCCAGTTCGGGCGCGCCGTCGTGTCCCGCTCGGCCGAGGGCACCCTCGTCGCGGTGCCGGTGGCCGGCCAGGGCTCCCACTTCGTCGCCGACCTCTCGCGGGCCAACGCCCTGTTCATCGTCCCCGAGGACGTCACCGAGCTCGTCGCCGGCGAGGTCGTCGACGTGCTCGTGCTCGACCGGGAGGACTGAGGTGACCTCCGCCTCCGATCCGGCCCAGCCGGCCCGGGCATCCGATGCCCCCGGTGGTCTGACGCACGTGCGGGCGGACGGCAGCGCGCACATGGTCGACGTCTCGGCCAAGGCCGTCACGGCGCGCGAGGCCAGTGCCGCCGGACGCGTCCTGCTCTCTGCCGCAGCGGTGTCCGCGCTTCGTGAGGGTGTGGTGCCCAAGGGTGACGCGCTCGCCGTGGCCCGCATCGCCGGCATCCAGGCGGTCAAGCGCACCCCCGAGCTCATCCCGCTCGCGCACCCGATCGCGGTGCACGGCGTCGCGGTCGACCTCACGGTCGCCGACGACGGCGTCGACGTCACGGCCACGGTGCGCACCGCCGACCGCACCGGCATCGAGATGGAGGCTCTGACGGCGGTCGCCGTCGCCGCCCTCGCCCTCATCGACATGGTCAAGGCGGTCGACAAGCACGCTCGCATCACCGACGTCCGCGTCACGGCCAAGTCCGGTGGGCGGTCGGGGGACTGGCGTGAGTGACGCGTCGGCGATCGGCCGTGGCCGCCGTGCCGTCGTGGTCACGGCCTCGACACGGGCCGCCGCCGGTGTCTACCCCGACCGGTCCGGGCCGGTCGTCGTCGAGCGGCTGCGCGCGTGGGGCTTCGAGGTGGGCCACCCCGTCGTCGTGCCCGACGGCGACGAGTTCGGCTGGGAGCTGCGCGACGTCCTCGCGAGCGAGCCCGACCTCGTCCTGACCACCGGCGGCACCGGGCTGACGCCCACCGACGTCACCCCCGAGCAGACCGCCCCGCTGCTCGACCGCCTCGTGCCCGGCGTCGCCGAGGCGATCCGGGCGGCGGGCGTCGCCAAGGGGGTGCCCACGGCGATGCTCTCGCGCGGGCTCGTCGGCGTCGCCGGACAGACTTTCGTGGCCAACCTGCCCGGCTCCCGGGGAGGCGTCGTCGATGCCCTCGACGTGCTCGAGCAGGTCCTCGGCCACGCGCTCGACCAGATCCCCGGCAGTGACCACTGACCGGCCCGCGCCCCAGTACGTGCAGCGAGGGGCGCGATGAGGATGCCCTGGCGCCCGGCGCGTGACGGCCGGGCCCGCTGGCCGGTCGTGCTGCGTGACGCCGCCACCGAGCCGGCCGTGCTGCTGCGGCCCCTCGTCACCGGCGACGAGCGGGAGTGGCAGTGGGTGCGTCGCGAGAACGCCGACCACGTCAAGCCGTGGGAGCCTACCCTGCCGCCGGGCGCCGACGCGCGGGCTCCGGTGACGTTCCGCGACTTCGTCCGCGAGCTCGACGGCGAGGCCCGTGCCGACCGCGCCATGCCGTGGGCCATCGAGGTCGAGGGGCGCATCGTCGGGCAGGTCCACCTCTTCGGGATCGTCCGAGCGGCGCAGCAGTCGTGCGCCGCCGGCTACTGGGTGGCCCGCGGGGTCACGCGGCGGGGCATCGCGACCCGCGCGCTGGCCCTCGCCATCGACCACGCCCTGGGTCCGGCGGGCCTCCACCGCGTCGAGGTCAACATCCGCGTCGACAACGAGCGCTCGCTCGGGGTGGTGCGCCGGCTCGGGTTGCGCGACGAAGGCGTGCGCGAGCGGTACCTGCACATCGACGGCCGGTGGCGCGACCACCGGTCGTTCGCGGTCACGCGCGAGGAGCTCGAGGGCGGCTCGCTGCTCCACCGTTTGTCACAGGTGTAACACCAGCCTCTTGCGCGACACGCCACGAATGTGCAGGGCGAGCGCGGACGGTCGCCCTACCGTTGGGTCCGTGCCAGTCAGCAGCCTCATCTTCGTCGTCATCGTGGCGATCTGGGCTGCCTACCTCGTGCAGCACTGGATGCGCCGCCGCGAGGACGCCGCCGCCAACCGGTCCGTGGACGGGTTCTCCGAGGCGATGCGTGTCCTCGAGAAGCGTCCCGTCCTGCCCACCGCCGAGCCGCGCACGCCGCGTCCGCACTCCTACTCGGTGACCCCGGCGCGCGCCGCGCGGCCGACCGTCGACGTCAAGCGGGCCGTGCCCGCAGGTCGCCGCCAGTCGCCGCTCGTGGCCCGCCGCTCCGAGGAGCACCTCGCGAAGCTCCACGTCGAGCACGAGGTCGCCCGCGACGCGCGGCCCGAGGTCTCGCGTGAGCAGACCACGCGTCCTGGTCGCCGGGTCTCCATGGCCCAGAGGCGGATTCGCGCCGTGGTCCTCATCGCCGCGCTGCTCTGGATCCCGGCGTCGATCAGCCTGGCCGTCACCGGCGTCCTCATGTGGATCTCCGTGCCGTTCGCGGTGCTCACCGTCGTCGCGGTCCTCGTCTGGCTGCGCACGGAGGCCCAGCACGACCG
>JAEXXY010000110.1 GCA_023451855.1 Actinomycetes bacterium | reverse complement strand
GCCCGCCACCGCGGGCACCGGCCCTCCGGCGCATCGGTATGCTGGCCCGGCACTCCGGCCGGGGTGGTGGAATGGCAGACACGGGGCACTCAAAATGCTCTGGCCGCAAGGCCATGCGGGTTCGAGTCCCGCCCTCGGCACCGAACGGCTCCGCACCCTCCCGGCAGCACCGTCGACGCGTCCGTGCGTGGCGCGGCGGTGTCACCGGCCCGAAACGCGCCGGAAACGTGCCCCCGGTTACGCTGTGACGCGTGACCAGCGAGCAGAGCACCGACGAAAGCACCACCACGGACGCCACCGAGGGTGCTGCGCCCAAGCCCCGTCCCACGAAGGCGGACGCGCCGGTCGAGGAGGCGCCCGCCCAGGGCGCCGGTTCCGGCGCCACCCGCATCCTCGTCGCCGAGGACGAGGCCCTCATCCGGCTCGACCTCGTCGAGATGCTGGGGGAGCAGGGCTACGAGGTCGTCGGCCAGGCCAACAACGGCGAGCAGGCCGTCGCGCTCGCCAAGGAGCTCGCGCCCGACCTCGTCATCATGGACGTCAAGATGCCGGTCCTCGACGGTCTCTCGGCCGCCGAGCAGCTGCACGAGACCAAGGCCTGCCCGGTCATCATGCTGACCGCCTTCTCCCAGACCGAGCTCGTCGAGCGCGCCCGCGACGCCGGCGTCATGGCCTACATCGTCAAGCCGTTCACGGCCGACGACCTGCGTCCCGCCATCGACATCGCGACCTCGCGCTGGCAGGAGCTGAAGGCCCTCGAGGCAGAGATCGCCGACCTCGGCGAGCGGCTCGAGACCCGCAAGCTCGTCGACCGCGCCAAGGGCGTGCTCATGACCCAGCTCAAGCTGTCCGAGTCCGACGCGTTCCGCTGGATCCAGAAGACCGCGATGGACCGCCGCCTCGGGATGAAAGAGGTCGCCGAGGCCGTCATCAACGGCTTCCCGTCGTCGTGACCCGGGGCCCGTCGGAGATCGTCCGGCGGGCAGGTTACGACACGGTCACCGATCGTCCGGATTTGGTGACCAGCCGGGGGCACTGGGCCTAGTCTCCGAGTCAGCCCTCGCACGAGGGGATGTGACATCAGGAGGACACCTGTGCGTTCCCACATGAAATTCGCTGTGCCGGTCCTGGCTGCAGCGCTGGCCCTGAGTGCCTGTGGCACCCGTGGCGACAGCGGCAGCAGCAACGGCAATGCATCCGGCGGATCGAAGAAGATCGCGAAGATCGGCGTCATCGCGCCCCTCTCCGGCGACCTCTCGGCGCTGGGCAAGGGCATCCAGAACTCCGTCGACCTGGCCGTCAAGCAGGCCAACGCGAACAACACGATCCCGGGCTGGACGCTCCAGGTCGAGCCGGTCGACGACGAGGCCAAGCCCGACGTGGGCAAGAACGGTGCGACGAAGCTCGCCTCCGACGACCAGGTCGTCGGCGTCGTCGGCAACCTCAACTCGAGCGTCTCCCAGCAGACCCAGCCCGTGTTCGCCGCCGCCAACATCGTCCAGGTGTCGCCGGCCAACACGAACCCGACGCTGACCCGTGGCGCCGACCTCAACACGCGCACGTACAAGACGTACTTCCGCACCTGCACCACCGACATCACGCAGGGCGCGTTCGCGGCCAAGTTCCTCCTCGACCAGGGCATCAAGACGGCCGCCACGATCAACGACAAGAAGACGTACGGCCAGGGTCTGGTCAAGTACTTCACCGAGGCCTACACCAAGGGCGGCGGCACCGTCGTCGCGGCCGAGACGATCAACCCCGACGAGAGCAACTACGCCCCCGTCATCTCCAAGGTCGCGCCGAGCAAGCCGGGCGCCGTGTACTACGGCGGCGAGTACCCCCAGGCCGGTCCGCTCTCCAAGCAGATGAAGGACAGCGGTCTCACGGTCCCGCTCATGGGCGGCGACGGCATCTTCGACCCGAAGTACATCGACCTCGCGGGCTCGAGCTCCAACGGTGACCTCGCCACCTCGGTCGGCGCCCCGACCGACTCGACGGAGGCCGGCAAGAAGTTCCTCGCCGACTACGAGGCCGCGAAGTACGCCGACCCGTCGGCGGCCTACGGCGGTTACTCCTACGACGCGGCCAACGCGATCATCGCGGCCCTCAAGACCTCGCTCGCGAGCGCGTCGGACGCCAAGAGCGCCCGTGAGGCCACGGTGGCGGCCATGAAGGGCGTCGACTTCCAGGGCGTCACCGGCCAGGTGAAGTTCGACGACTTCGGCGACACGCTCGCCCGCGTCATCACCGGCTACAAGGTCGACGGCGGCAAGTGGGTCTCGGTCAAGACCGAGACCATGTCCGCCAGCTGACGACGATGACACGGCCCGGGCCGGAGGACAGCTCCGACCCGGGCCGTGCCCGTACCCCCGTCGCCGGGGTCTCCACGACCCGGCGCCGGCGTCACGCACCAGCCAGCTTCTCCGCCCTCCCGCCCACCGCGCCCCGCGCGGCCCCAGACAGGTGGCCCTCGACGACATGTTGACCTCATGAACGAGTTCCTGCAGACCCTCATCAACGGACTGGTGATCGGCTCGCTCTACGCGCTGATCGCCGTCGGCTACACCGTCGTGTACGGCATCGTCCAGCTGATCAACTTCGCCCACGGCGAGGTGTTCATGATCGGCGCCTTCGGCTCTCTCGCCGTGTGGCAGATCTTCTTCTCCGGCAACACCGCCCTCTGGGTGCTGCCGTTCATGGTCATCGGCGCCGTCATCGCGTCGGTGGCCGTGGCCGTGGCCATGGAACGCGTGGCCTACCGGCCGCTGCGCGGGGCACCACGCCTGGCACCCCTCATCACCGCGATCGGCGTCTCGGTCTTCCTCCAGGAGGCCGTCCGGCTCTTCTACCCGGGCGCCAAGAGCAAGATCCCGTACCCGCAGATCGACGTCGTCACCGGGCCGGCCCTGCAGGTCGGTGGCCTCGTCTTCCCGCGGGCCGCGATCTTCACCCTGGCCTCGCTGGTCGTGTGCGGCACCCTCCTGTGGTTCTTCGTCTACCGCACGAAGTCCGGCCGCGGTATGCAGGCGGTCTCGCAGGACCCCGACACCGCGCGTCTCATGGGCATCAACGTCGACCGCATCATCGTCATCGCCTTCGCCCTCGGTGCCGTGCTCGCCGCGGTGGCCGGCATCGCGCAGGGACTGCTCAACTCGAACATCGACTTCCGGATGGGCTTCCTCGCCGGTCTCAAGGCCTTCACGGCCGCGGTGCTCGGCGGCATCGGCAACATCCCGGGCGCCATCCTCGGCGGCCTGGTCCTCGGGCTCGTCGAGTCCTTTGCGACGCAGTACATCCCGGGCCAGTTCGGCGGGCCGGCGTGGAAGGACGTGTGGGCCTTCGTCCTGCTCATCGTCGTCCTCGTCTTCCGGCCGCAGGGCCTCCTCGGCGCCCGGGTGGTGGACCGCGCATGAGCACCGTCACCAGCCCCGAGGCCACCGTGCCCGACGACACCGGACGTCTGCGCGTCCCTCTCTCGCCCGGCGCGGCCTGGACCGTCACGCTCGTGGGCGCGGTCCTGCTCATCGCCTCCACGTTCCTGTCCTGGAGCTACACCAGCGACGTGCTCGGCGACCTCTCCGTGAGCTTCTACCCCAACGCCGTCCAGATCGCGATGATCATCACCGGCGTCCTCGTCGTGCTCGGCCTGCTGACGGTCCGGGGCCCGTTCCGGGGGGCAGCGGAGTGGTTCGACACGGGCGCCGCGGTCCGCGCGCTGTCCATCGGCGCGGCGCTCTACGTCGTCATCGCGCTGGTGCTCATCGCCTACCAGTCCGGCGGGCTCATCAACATCAACCCGGGCGGCTGGCTCGCCCTCGTCGGGTCGTTGGTCATGCTCGTCGGGTCGCGGGAGGTCCGCACGGCACCGGAGGGTGACCTGCTGCGGTTCGTCCTGCCGTCGTGGGTCGAGATCCTCGTCGTCGTCGTCCTGCTCGCCGTCGTCCTCTTCGGGGCGGCCTACCTGCTCGACATCCCCGACGGCGAGACGTTCAGCCTCATGGTCGTCTTCGCCGGCAGCCTCGCCTTCGCCCTCGGCAAGTCGCGCGGGTTCGAGTGGCTGGGCCACATCGCGGCGCGGAACCGGCGGGTGTTCAGCCTCGGCGCGTTCGTCGTGGCGTTCCTGTTCCCGTTCACCCAGAACGGGTCCGACGCCAACATGTCGATCGCGACGCAGGTCATCATCTTCGCCGTCACCGCCCTCGGCCTCAACATCGTCGTCGGCCTCGCCGGCCTGCTCGACCTCGGGTACATCGCCTTCCTCGGCGCCGGCGCGTACGTCGCCGCCATGCTGTCCACCTCGGCCTTCGCGACCGTCGGATGGAAGCCGCCGTTCCTCGTCGTCATGGCGGTCGGCGCCTGCACGTCGGCCACGCTCGGCCTCATCATCGGCTCGCCGACGCTGCGCGTCTCGGGGGACTACCTCGCCATCGTGACCCTCGCCTTCGGTGAGATCTTCCGCATCACGATGAACAACCTCGACGGCGAGAACGGCCCGAACCTCACGAACGGCCCCAACGGCATCCCGGCCATCCCGGAGCTGAACTTCTTCGGGTTCGACTTCGGCGAGACGCACGTCGTGGCCGGCATCCCGCTGGGCCGCTTCGCCAACTACTACTTCCTGCTCCTGATCGTGGCGGTCATCGTCATCACGATCTTCACGCGCCTCAACAACAGCCGCATCGGCCGGGGCTGGGTCGCGATCCGCGAGGACGAGAAGGCAGCCGAGGCGATGGGCGTCAACGTCTTCGGCCTCAAGCTGTTCGCCTTCGCCGGTGGCGCGTTCCTCGCCGGCATGGCCGGCACGATCAAGGCGCACCTCGACGTGTCGGTGTCCCCGGACCAGTACGTCTTCCTCGAGTCCGCGTTCCTGCTCGCCGCCGTCGTCCTCGGTGGCATGGGCACCGTCGCCGGCGTCTTCGTCGGAGCGGCGATCCTCAAGCTGCTCCCGGAGAAGCTGCGGTTCGTCGCCGACTACCGGCTGCTCCTGTTCGGTCTGCTGCTCGTGCTCATGATGCGCTTCCGTCCCGAGGGCCTGGTCGCGAGCGAGCGGCGCAAGCTCGAGTTCCACGCGGACGACGAGGAGCTGGCCGAGCGCATCGAGGAAGTCCACATCGTCGAGGAGCAGGAGGCCAAGGCATGACCGCCGTCGACCAGTCCGAGCGGGCCGCGGCGGCAGCCGCGGGCACGCCCGTCCTGCAGGCCACCGGGGTCACGATGCGTTTCGGCGGCCTCACCGCCGTCAACGACGTGTCGATGTCGGTCCACGAGGGGGAGATCGTCGGTCTCATCGGCCCCAACGGCGCCGGCAAGACGACGTTCTTCAACTGCCTCACCGGCCTCTACAAGCCGACCGAGGGACGCGTCGACCTGCTCGGCACCCAGATCCCGCCCAAGCCGCGCGCCGTCGTGGTGGCCGGGATGGCGCGCACGTTCCAGAACATCCGGCTCTTCGGCAACATGACGGCCCTCGAGAACGTCATGGTCGGGCGCTACTGCCGCACGGGGGCGATGGCGTTCACGTCCATCATCCGCGGTCCGAAGTTCCGGCGTGAGGAGGAGCAGACGCGGGCCCGGGCCCAGGAGCTGCTCGACTTCGTGGGCCTCGGCAAGTCGGCCGAGAACCTCGCCCGCAACATGCCCTACGGCGACCAGCGGCGTCTCGAGATCGCCCGTGCCCTCGCCACCGACCCGAAGCTTGTCCTGCTCGACGAGCCGACGGCGGGCATGAACCCCCGCGAGACCCAGCAGGCGAGCGACCTCATCTTCAAGATCCGCGACAGCGGCATGGCCGTCGTCGTCATCGAGCACGACATGCGGTTCATCTTCAACCTCTGCGACCGGGTGCTGTGCCTGGTGCGCGGTGAGGTGCTCGTCGAGGGGACCCCCGACGAGGTGCAGTCCGACCCGCGCGTCATCGAGGCCTACATCGGTGGCGGCGAGGAAGACGAGGGCGACGAGGACGAGGGCGGCGCCGCCGTCGACGAGAGCGACGAGAGCGCCGAGAACCACAAAGGAGCATCCGAGTGACCGCCATGCTCGAGGTCAAGGACCTCGTCGTGTCCTACGGCAAGATCAAGGCCGTCAAGGGGATCAGCTTCTCCATCGACGAGGGCCAGGTGGTCTCGCTCATCGGTACCAACGGTGCTGGCAAGACGACGACGCTGCGGACCATCTCGGGTCTCATGAAGCCAACCTCCGGGTCGATCACCTTCATGGGCAAGCGGATCGACGCCGCGGCGGCGCACACCATCGTCGACCTCGGCATCGCGCACTCACCCGAAGGGCGCCGGATCTTCCCGCGCCTGACCGTCGAGCAGAACCTCCTGCTCGGGGCGTACTCCCGGCGCGACAACGACATCCCCAAGGACCTCAAGGCGGCCTACGAGCTGTTCCCGATCCTCGGGGAGCGCAGCCAGCAGCCGGCCGGCACGTTCTCCGGTGGTGAGCAGCAGATGCTGGCCATGGGTCGGGCCATGATGAGCCGCCCCAAGCTGCTCATGCTCGACGAGCCGTCGATGGGCCTGTCGCCGATCATGATGAAGCGCATCATGTCGACGGTGACGACGCTCCAGTCGCAGGGCACGACGATCCTGCTCGTCGAGCAGAACGCCCAGGCCGCCCTGCAGCGCGCCGACCACGGATACGTCCTCGAGGTCGGGCGGATCGTGCTCAAGGGCACGGGGCGCGAGCTCATGGCGAGCGACGAGGTTCGCAAGGCGTATCTCGGCGAGGACTGACGACGTGGACCGGGGGCGGCCCCGACCGGGCAACGGTGCCCGTCGAGGCCGCCCCCGCTTCCGGTACGACGTCCTCACCCGGCGGCTGCTGGGTCTGCTCGCGCCGCTGCTCGCGCTCCTCGGGGCCTGCCAGGCCGACGAGACCGGGCTCCCGCCGCCCCGGTGGACGCAGGTCGCACTGCCGGACGCGTCGCAGCCCGTGACGCTGGCGGCGACCGACCGCGTCCTGCTCGTCGGCAGCTACGCCACGACCC
>JAEXXY010000070.1 GCA_023451855.1 Actinomycetes bacterium | reverse complement strand
CATCCGGGCCGCCGACCCGCCCCGCGGCAGCGCCGCGACCTGCTGGGCCTCGATGGAATGCAACGCCCCGTACGCCGCGAGCAGGTCGGCCTCCAACCGGGCCTTCGCCGCCTCGATCGCCTCGATCGCCTCGATCTGCCCCAGGACCTGCTCGCCGGCCCGCAGCAACCCCTCGATCACCCCGGCAGCCCGAGCCCGCGCGTCCCGATCAGCGCGATCGCGGGCAGCTGCGAGCAGCGCCTCCAAGGACTCCGCGAGCTCGTCCGGGTCGGCCGACCACGACACCCGCCACACCCGGAACGGGCCCCTGTCCGACGCGTCGAAGGGCCCACGCGACGATGCGACGTACGGCATCTGGGACCTCCCTTCGACGTCTTGTCCTGCGTCCAGTAGAACACATGTTCGAATCCTTGGATAGGCTCTTGATGGATCTGTGGACATGGAATCCGATTGCTGTGCAGCAGAATCCACCGATCTTCGCGTCGCGGCCTCCCACCGTGAGCGCCTCCCCGCAGCTCCCCGTAGGGTCGGGCCATGGCGCGCACGAGGCTGACGGTCACCGGCACCCCGGCAGGTGACGTCGACCTCGCTGTCGTCACGCCGACCGGCACCCGACGCGGCGACCCGCTGCCGCTGCTCGTGGCCCACGACGGCCCCGAGTACTCACGTCGCGCCCACCTGCTCTCGGTGCTGCGCCGCGCCACCGGCGCCGGACGCGTCCGGCCGTACCGCGTCGTCCTCCTCGAGCCCGGCCCGCGCAACGAGCGCTATGCGGCCAACCCCGCGTGGGCCGATGCCCTGGTGGGCCACGTGCTGCCACGCGTCACGGGCACGTGGGCCACGCCGACGCGTCCGACCCTCATGGGCGCGAGCCTCGGCGCACTCGCGTCGCTGCAGGCCGAGTGGCGCCACCCCGGCACGTTCGGCGCGCTGTTCCTCCAGTCCGGCTCGTTCTTCCGCAAGCGGCTCGACGGCGAGGAGGCCTTCGAGCACTGGGACCGGGTCACGGCGTTCGTCGCGTCGGTCGGTCGGGCCCGGCGGCGTCGCACCCACGCGCGGATCGTCCTGACGTGCGGCACGCAGGAGGGCAACCTCGCCAACAACCGGCTCATGGCCACGACGCTGGCGCGCACCGGGCACGACGTGACGTTCGCCGAGGTGCCCGGCCGGCACGACTGGCGTTACTGGGAGGCCGCGTTCGACCCTTTCCTGTTGACACTGCTGCAAGGATCGGTGGCACCCGACCCGTCGAGAGGGAGAGGCAGATGACGCAGACGCGCAACCACCTGATCGGACTGCTGCTCGGAGCCGAAGAGGACTGGCCCACAGCGTTCGAGGCGCTCCTCGAGCGCGTCGGCCCGATCACCACGGACGACGGCGTCACCCACGAGCTGACCACCGAGCGGCTCACCATCGAGCCGTTCGACCTGCGACAGCCGGTCCGCACCGAGCTCGTCATCGACCGCCTCGCGCACTGGTACTACCACCCGCGCGAGTGGCTCAAGAAGGCCGCGCTCATCGACGGCACGTACCTGCTCAACAGCCCCTTCACCTTCCAGTCGATGGAGAAGCACAGCGCCTACTGCGCGTTGATGCGCTTGGGGCTCAAGGTGCCCGAGACCTGGCTCGTGCCGTACAAGAACCCCGTCGACAACGTCCGGTGGGCCTACACGAGCGCCAAGTACAACCGGCCGTTCGACCTCAAGAAGATCGCGAACAAGCTCGGCTACCCGATGTACATGAAGCCGTTCGACGGTGGTGGCTGGCGCGGTGTCTCCCGCATCGACGACGAGTCCGACCTCGTCAAGGCCTACGACGAGTCCGGCGAGATGCTCATGCACCTGCAGGCGACCGTCGAGTACGACCACTTCGCGCGGGCCCTGTCCATCGGCCCCGAGACGATGGTCATGGACTTCCGACCCGAGCAGCCGATGCACAACCGGTACGCGGTGTCCTACGACTTCCTCACCCCCTCGGCCGGACGCCAGGCGGCCGCGATCAGCCGCATCGTCAACGCGATGTTCGGCTGGGAGTTCAACTCCGCCGAGATGCTCGTCAAGGGCGACGACGTCTACCCGATCGACTACGCCAACGCCTGCCCCGACGTCGCGGTCACCTCGCTGCACTACTACTTCCCCTGGGCCATCAAGGCGCTGGTGCGCTGGTCGGCGTACTGCCTCGTCACCGGCCGGCGGGGCCGCGTCGACCTCGAGATGCACCGCTACTTCGACGTCGCCGACCGCGACGACCTGACCGACGAGCAGAAGCTCGCGGCCTATCTCGGGCTCGCCGACGAGTACTTCGAGACCGACGCGTACTGGGCGTGGTGCGACACGCACCTGCCGCACCTCGACGCCGCGGTCCTCGAGTGGGTGCAGTCCGACGCGTTCGACAGCCTGCTGCGCCAGACCGTCGTCACGACGTACCCGGCGCACGAGGTCGACGCCTTCATGGCGCACTTCGGTGGGCTCGTGTCGATGTGGGTGCGCGACGAGAAGGCGCGCCTCGGCGTCGACTAGCTCGGCTAGCCCGGGCGGCTCAGCCGCTGCCCTTGCCGCCGATGCCCACCACCAGGTTGATGGTCGACGCGATGACGATGGTGCCGTAGAGGTAGGCCAGCAGGCAGTGCTTGAGGATGACCCGGCGCACCTCCGGGGCACGAACCGCCGTGTCGGACACCTGGTAGGCCATCCCCAGGTTGAACGAGAAGTACGCGAAGTCGCTGAAGGCCGGGTCCTGCTCCATGTTGAAGTCGATCGGCCCCCGGCCGTCGGCGAGGTTCGCGTAGTAGAGGCGCGCGTAGCGCAGCACGTAGATGGTGTGGACGCAGACCCATCCGACGGCGACGGCGAGGACCCCGACGAGTGCCTCCACGACCTGGGTCGTCCCCTTCGACTGGCTCCCGATGAGCAGGATGGCCACGCCGGCCAGGCTGGCGAGCCCGACGATGATGATGACGATGTCGTACCAGGCCGCATCGCCGTCGCGCCCGCGCACGTGCTCCTGCGTCGACGCCGCATCCTGCCGCCCGATGTGGATGAGCAGCGGCACGCAGAAGACGAGCCCCCCGACCACGAAGCCGACGAGGGCGTGGGTCAGCGCGTGCGCCGACTCCAGCGGCAGGAAGAAGCCCGTGAGGACTCCCAGCAGCCCGGCCACGGCGAGGCGACGGCGGATGAGGTGCACGAGCGCACAGTACCGCCGGGATCGTGCCGCAGGCTGTGCCTGCGCCGGGCACGCGCTGGGGTTCGGCTGAACGCCCTCTCCGGGTATGTCGACGGTGGTCGAGCTCGACGGCCGCCTGCCCTCACGCCACGAGCCCTAGGATCCCGACATGCCCGACAGCCCCAGTGCTCGCCGCTCCCTCGCGGTCGTCTACAACCCCCTCCGCGTCGACGATCTCGACGCCGCGAAGACGGTCGTCGCGAAGGCCTGCGAGGACAACGGGTGGGCCGCGCCCTCCTGGATCGAGACCACTGCCGAGGAGACCGGCGAGAAGCAGGCCCGTGAGGCCGTCGAGGCCGGCGCCGACGTCGTCGCCTCGCTGGGCGGCGACGGTACGGTGCGCGCCGTCGCGTCGGCGCTCGTCGGCACGGATGTCGCGCTCGGACTGCTGCCGGGCGGCACCGGCAACCTGCTCGCGCGCAACCTCGGTATCCCCGTGGGCAGCCTCGACGACGCGGTGCGGACCCTCGTCGAGGGGGGCGACCGGCGCATCGACGTCGGCGCGGTCCGCCTGGCCGACGCCCTCCCCGAGCCGGAGTCGAGCCGGGCCACCAAGGAGAGCCCCGACGGTGTCGCCGACGACGAGGAGGTCTTCCTCGTCATGACCGGGCTCGGGCTCGACGGCGAGATCATGGCGCGCACCGACGAGAAGGTCAAGGAGAAGGTCGGCTGGGTGGCCTACGTCCTCGCCGCCGCCAAGAAGCTGTCCGGGCGGGGCTTCCCGGTCGAGGTGCGGTCCTCCGGCGGCGACGGGGTCGTCGGTGCCGCGGGTGACACCGTCGAGCGGCGCGCGCGTGGCGTCGTCATCGGCAACTGCGGCACGCTCCAGGGCGGCGTCGAGCTCATGCCGCAGGCCCTCGTCGACGACGGGCGCATCGACGCCGTCGTCCTGGCCCCGCGCGGTGCCTTCGGCTGGTTGTCGGTCCTGGCCGACGTCGCGACGCGCCACCACGCCGGGCACGCGCGGCTCGACCGCCTCGTGGCCGAGCAGATGACGGTCGTGGCCCCCCACGCCGTCGAGGCCGAGATCGACGGCGACCCCGTCGGACCGCACCGCGTCATGACGGCCCGGGTCCTGCCCGGCGCGCTGGTGGTCCGCAGTGGCTGACGCCCGCACCGGCATCGGGCCCCGGGACGCGCGCGAGCAGCGCGACTCCCGGGAGGCCGCGACGTCCGGGCCGGGCCGGTGGCGGCGGCTGCGCAAGGCGATCGGCTTCGGCCTCGCCTTCGCCGTGCCGATCACAGCGCTCGCCTTCGTGGCGCGCGAGAAGTTCCTGCCGGTCATCCAGGTCGACGAGGCCGCCATCCGCGCCGCCACCGACGTGACCCGGGCGAACCCGGCGTTCAAGACGTTCCTCGTCGTGTGGCAGGAGGCGATGCAGCCGAGGTGGCCGTACATCGCGGCCACCGCCCTGTGCGTCTGGGTGTGGCGTCGGCACGGCCTGCGCAGCCGCGCCATCTGGGCGTTCGCGACGATGATGGTCGCCTGGAACCTCCAGCTCGTCCTCAAGGAGGTCGTGCGCCGCGCGCGCCCGGTCGTCAGCGACCCGGTGTCGCACGCGCCCGGCTACAGCTTCCCGTCCGGGCACGCGGCCAACGCCGCGGCCATCGCGACCGCGGTGGTGCTGCTGGTCTGGCCGGTGGTGTCGAGGCGGACGCGCGTCGTCGTCGTCACCGTCGCGGCGCTCGCCGTGCTCGTCACGATGGCCGACCGGGTCCTCCTCGGCGTCCACTTCCCGTCCGACGTCGTCGGCGGGCTCCTCTTCGGTGCGGGCCTCGTCGGGGCCTCGTACCTCGGCTATCTCGGGTGGAACCCCCAAAAGCCGGACGACCCGTCCCCGCCGGAGGGCAGGACGGGTCCCGAGTCGAAAGGCAACCGTTGAACTCCTCAGCCCTGCACCGTTACGAGCTCGACCGCTCGAAGCCCTCGTTCGGGGAGGCGATGCGCGACCTCGGCGTGCGCGTCCTCGCTCCGGCGGTCGTCCTCTTCGCCGTCATCTACGGCATCGGCCTGGTCATCGGCGGCCCGCTCGGCGGGTTCCAGTCCGAGACGTCGGTCAACCGGGCGATCCAGGACACGCGCACCAAGACGTGGGACTCCATCACCATGGTGTGGTCGCACATCGGCAACACCGAGTACGTCATCGGCGTCTGCATCCTCGTCGCGCTCATCGTGTGGTGGCGCACGAAGCAGTGGTTCTTCGCCGTCGTGCCCGCCATCGCGATCGCGACCCAGGCCAGCGTCTTCGTCGCGGCCACGACCCTCACCGGCCGTGACCGCCCCGAGGTCCCGCACCTCGACCCGGCCCCGCCGACGTCGAGCTACCCGAGCGGCCACGTCGGCGCGTCCACCGCGCTCTACGTGACCTTCGCGGCGATGGCCCAGCGCATCGAGACGCCGTGGCTGCGCCGCCTCGTCACCACCGTGTGCCTGGTCGTGCCCGTGCTCGTCGCCTACGCCCGCCTCTACCGCGGCATGCACCACCTGACGGACGTGCTCGTCGGCGTGGCCAACGGTCTCGTCTGCTTCCTGCTCGCCTGGTTCTGGCTGCGCCGCGACGTGGGCCCGGCCAACGCCTTCGAGGCCCTCAGGGGCTCGGAGAACACGGACCGGCGGACGGCCGCCGCCCACTGAGCACACCGTCCCGAGGCGTCGGGTGGTGGGCCGACGCCTCGGGGGGCGTGAGGGATCAGACGCGAGCGTGCTTGGCCCGGCCGAGGGAGTAGATGCCGAAGGCGATGAGCCCGAGTGCGACGAGTGTCAGCAGGAACGGGCCGCCGGGGGCGCCGAGGAGGTTGTGCAGCGCGCCGTCGAGGCCGCGCGCCTCGCTCGGCTTGTGGCGGACGGCGGCGAGGACGAAGAGCCCGCCGACGATGGCGAGGGCGACGCCCTTGGCGATGTAGCCGAAGCGGCCGGCCTTTACGATCCACGGCCCGGGGTGCGACTCCAGGTCCGCGAGGAACCTCCTCTTCCAGCCCTTGTACACGTGGTAGACGCCGACGCCGATGATGACGAGGCCGACGAGGCCGACGAGCCACTGGCCGGCAGGCTTCGTCATGAGCGAGGCCGTGAAGTCACGCGTCTGCGACGTGCTGCTCTGGCCGCCGCCGCCCTGGGCGTACTTGAACGCGGTCGCCGACAGCACGAGGTACACGACGGCCTTGGCGACGGCCTTGGCCCGGTCGCTCGCCTCACCGCGCGTGACCGCCTCGGTCAGCTGCCACAGGGCCAGCCCGAGCCACCCGACGACGCCGAGCCACAGCACGACGATGCCGAGGGGGTTGTCGGCAAGGGCCCCCAGCGCACCGGACTGGTCGGCCCGCCCGCCGCTGGAGAGCCAGGCGAGCTTGAGCGCGATGACGCCGATGAGGATGTGGAGCACGCCGTTGACGGCGTAGCCGACCCGTGCGGCGTTCTCGAGCGCCGGGTGGTCACCGGCACGCGCCGCGGCGGTCTTGACGTCGGTCGAATCCATGGAGCGGTCCTGTCGGTAGGGGGATCCCGAGACTTTCCCGGAACATACCCGGCGTGACGCGTCCGTGGTCGCTCAGGAGCAAGGGCCCCCGTGCACGCCGAGCACGCGCAGCAGCTCGGGCCAGGCGAGCAGGCCGAGAGCCCGGTCGGCCTCATCGGTGCCGCCCCGGGCCATCTGCATCCCGCCGGTGGCGGGCGGCTCGCCCGGCAGCACGACGCGGTGCCCGGCGTCCGGGTGGGTGACGACGGTGGTCGGCAGGCCGGCGTCCGACCGGCGTGCCTCGATGGCCCGGGCCGCGTCGAGCGCCGGCCACAGGCGGTCGTCGCCGCCAGCCACGAGCAGGACGTCGCCGAAGAACCTCTCGACCGGAATCGTGGCTGCCGCAACGGCCTCCGGTGCCGCGGCGAGACTCTGGCGGTACATGCCGACGAGCTCGGGCGGGTCGCCCGCCACCTCGAAGTCGTCGTCGTAGGGCACGAAGGGCACCGGTTCGCCTCCGCGGCTCCACGACGCGTGCTGCGGGCGCAGCTCGCCGTCGGGGCCCGGGCCGACGTTGGCCCACGTGACGTGGCTCGGCCCGACCGCGACGACGGCGTCGACGCGCGGGTCGTCGGTCGCGAGCAGGAGGAAGGCCTCGGCGCTCTTCGACGTGCCGAGGAGCACGACGCGGTCGCAGTCGGCGGCGAGACGTTCGAGGGCCGGGGCGAACGCCTCGAGCGGGTACTCCCAGATCGTGTCAGGAGTGCCCGGGGCGCCGAACCACCGGTAGGACAAGGCCGCCGACACGCCGGCCGCCGCGAGCAGGTGCGCTCTCGGCGACTCGACGCGACCGCTCGAACCGGACAGGACGAGCACGCCGGTGCCGTTGCCGCCGTCGTGCGGCCGCGCGAGCACGCCGTCTGCGTCGGGCAGGGCGTCGACGCGGACCGCGTCGGCGTCGAGGCGGCGCAGCACCGCGTCGAAGCCGGGGACGTCGTAGAGGTCTGGGACGTCGGAGAGGTCGGTGGACAGGTCGGCGGCGCTGTCGGTCATGCGCACCACCCTAGGCACGACGCATCGGTGATTCGCGCCGCGCCGCGGCCGGGCGGTGCCACGATGGGCGCATGCCCGACCACTCCCGCACCGAGGTCGTCGACGCGCCCCCCGCGACGGTCTTCGCGATCCTCGACGACGTGACCCGCGCGCCCGAATGGCTCAAGCGGTGCACGCAGCTCGACAACGTCACGGGCGGCCCGACGGCCGTCGGCACGAAGCTGCGCTACCACTACAAGGACGGCGGGCGCACCGGCGTCATGGACGGCGAGGTCGTCGCTCGCGAGCAGGACCGCAAGCTGACCAACCACTTCGTCGACAAGATGATGGAGGTCACCGTCGACTTCGACGTGCAGCCGGGCCCCAGCACGACCCAGACGCGCCTGACCCACACGATCACGATCCGCACCAAGGGGTTCGGCAAGGCGTTCACGCCGGTGATCAACCGGCAGCTGCCGGGCCAGACCGAGAGTGCCATGACCGAGCTGAAGCGCCTGGCCGAGTCCGAGGCGCCGCACGCCTGACGCGCCGCCGCAGCTCAGCCGCCGAGCCGCTCGAACCCGGTGACCGTGAGGACGGCGGCGCCGGCCTCGTCGCTGGCTGCCAGGTCGACGACGGCGGTGACGCCCCAGTCGCGGTCGCCGTCCGGGTCGACGACGACCTGCCGCAGCCGCCACTCGCCGGGCACCTTCTCCACCTGGAGCAGCGCGGGGGAGCGGGCCTGCTGGTCGGTGGCGATGGCGTCGTGCTCGTCGTAGTAGGCGCCGAGCGCCTCGTTCCACGCGTCGGCGTCCATGACGACCTGGCGGGGCGGGTCGGTCAGCTCGGCGACGCGGGCCTCGAGCTCACCCAGCTGCTCCCACGCGTCGCGCGCGGCGAGCTCGACGCGGTGGAACATCGCGTTGCGCAGCATGACGGTGAAGGCGCGCTCGTTGGCGGTGAGCGGCCGGGCCGGGGGTGCCACCTCACCCGCACGACCGGGCGTCGAGTCGTCGGAGGGGTTGACGAGGTCCTCCCACTCGTCGAGCAGGCTCGAGTCGGTCTGGCGCACGAGCTCGCCGAGCCACTCGACGACGTCGTCGAGCTCGTCGTCGCGGTAGTGCTCCGGCACCGTGCGGCGCAGCGCCCGGTACGCGTCGGTCAGATAGCGCAGCAACAGCCCCTCGGACCGCGAAAGCCCGTAGTACGAGACGAACTCGGCGAACGTCATGCCGCGCTCGTACATCTCGCGGACCACCGACTTCGGTGACAGCGCGTCGGCCGTGATCCACGGGTGGCTCTGCCGGTAGGCGGTGAGGGTCACCTCGAGCAGGTCGGCGAGCGGCTTGGGCCAGGAGACCTCGTCGAGCCGCTCCATCCGCTCCTCGTACTCGACGCCGTCGAGCTTCATCGCGGCGACGGCCTCGCCGCGGGCCTTGTACTCCTGGGCCCACAGCACCTGGCGCGGGTCCTCGAGGATGGCCTCGACGATGCTGACGATGTCGCGCGCGTAGGTGTCGGACTCGCGGTCGAGGGTCTCCATGACGGCGAGTGCGAAGGGGGCGAGCGGCTGGTTGAGCGCGAAGTCGCGCTGGAGGTCGATGGTGAGGGCGTGCCGGCGCCCCGACGCCTCGGCCTCGGGGAGCCGCTCGACGACCCCGGAGCTCAGCAGCTCGCGGGCGAGCACGAGGGCGTGCTTCTGCAGGCGTCGCTGGTCCTTGGTCTCGTGATGGTTGTCGGACAGCAGCCGGACCGCGTGTGCGACCGGGTTGCCCTCGCGCGCAAGGAGGTTGACGAGCATCGAGTGCGACACGCGCAGGCGCGGCTGCAGCGGCTCGGGCTCGCTCGTGATGAGCCGCTCGAACGTCTCCTCCGACCAGCCGACGAACCCGTCGGGCGCCTTCTTGCGCTGGATCTTCCGCTGCTTCTTCGGGTCGTCGCCGGCCTTCTCGACGGCCCGCAGGTTCTCGATGACGTGCTCGGGGGCCTGGGCCACGACCCAGCCCCGCGAGTCGAAGCCGGCCCGCCCCGCGCGTCCGACGATCTGGTGGAACTCGCGCGCCTTGAGGAGGCGCTGCTTCGTGCCGTCGAACTTCGTCAGGCCGGTGAGCAGCACGGTGCGGATCGGCACGTTGATGCCGACCCCGAGGGTGTCGGTGCCGCAGATGACCTTGAGCAGGCCGTCCTGGGCCAGCTGCTCGACGAGCCGCCGGTACTTCGGCAGCATCCCGGCGTGGTGCACCCCGATGCCGTGGCGCACGAGCCGCGAGAGCGTACGGCCGAAGCCGGTGCCGAACCGGAAGCCGCCGATGCGCTCGGCGATGGCGTCTCGCTCCTCACGGGTCGTCACCTTGAGCGCGACGAGGCTCTGGGCGCGCTCGAGGGCGGCGGCCTGGGTGAAGTGCACGACGTAGACCGGGGCGCGGTCCTGGTCGAGCAGCTCCTCGATGGTCTCGTGGATCGGGGTCGTGGCGTAGGAGAACTCGAGCGGCACGGGGCGCTCGGTGCCGGCGATGACGGCCGTGGCGCGTCCGGTGCGCCGGGTCAGGTCGTCGCGGAACATCGTGACGTCGCCGAGGGTGGCCGACATGAGGACGAACTGGGCCTGCGGCAGCTCGAGGATCGGTACCTGCCAGGCCCAGCCGCGGTCCGGCTCGGAGTAGAAGTGGAACTCGTCCATGACGACGAGGCCGATGTCGGCCGAGGCGCCCTCGCGCAGGGCGAGGTTGGCCAGCACCTCGGCGGTGCAGCAGATGATCGGGGCGTCGCCGTTGACCGTGGCGTCGCCGGTGATCATGCCGATGTTGTCCGCGCCGAACTGGTCGCAGAGCGCGAAGAACTTCTCCGACACGAGCGCCTTGATCGGGGCGGTGTAGAAGGAGACGCGGTCCTCGGCGAGGGCGGTGAAGTGGGCGGCCGCGGCGACGAGCGACTTGCCCGACCCGGTCGGCGTCGCGAGGATGACGTTGCTGCCCGAGAGCACCTCGAGGAAGGCCTCCTCCTGGTGCGGGTAGAGGGTCAGCCCCTGCTCGGCGGCCCACTCGGCGAACGCGTCGTAGAGCGCGTCGGCGTCCGCGTCGGCGGGGATGCGCTTCTCGAGGTTCGTCGTCACCACGCGAGCATGCCACCGGCCCGGGGCGCCGGCCGAATCGTCAGGCCCCCGCGGCCCGTGCCCGACGCAGCCGGTCGGGGACCGCGAGCAGGACGACCGCCCCGACGACGGCGCCGAGGACCGTCTCGAACAGCCGGTCGCGCAGCAGCGGACCGGCCGCGACCGGGTGGGCGAGCTGGCCCATCATGAGGGCGAGCGGCGTGATGAAGAGCAGGGCGACCGCGTAGTTGCGGCCGACGACGAGCTCGGTCAGCACCTGCAGGACCCCGATGACGAGCACCGCCCACGCGCCCTGCGGCGACCACAGCAGGATCGGTGCGGCCACGACGACGCCCGCCGCCGTGCCCACGACGCGGTGCAGCCCGCGGGTCAACCGGGCGGCGAGGTCGGGCCCCGACAACACGGTCACCGCTGCCACCATGGCCCAGTAGGGGTGCTGCCAGCCGAGCCCGGTGGCGATGGCCCCCGCGACGCCGAGCGCCAGGACGTACCGCACCAGGTG
>JAEXXY010000062.1 GCA_023451855.1 Actinomycetes bacterium | reverse complement strand
CCGGGCCGCCAGGTCGGCGAGCGCCCCGGCGTCGACGTCGAGGGGTCCGACGCCGTGCGGCAGCGCCTCGGGGTAGAGCTGCGGCCCACGGCCTGCCGTCGGCAGGGACCGGTCGTCCGCGTCGAGGTCGGCGGCCCGCGAGACCACGGGGTCACTGGTGCGGGTGGCACCGGCGTCGTCGAGGGCGTACCGGGCGGCGTACACCTCCTTGCGCCGGGCGTCCGTGGCCACGAGGAGGTCACCACGCCGGCCGCCGAGCCACGCCTCGTGGGCGAGCGCGTCGAGGCTCGTCAGGCCGCGCACGGGCCGGCCGAGCGCGAAGGCGAAGGTGCGGCCTGTGACGATCCCGACCCGCAGGCCGGTGAACGGCCCGGGCCCGATGCCGACGACGACGTCGGTGACGTCGGCCGGCTCGGCGCCGACGTCGGTGAGGGCGGAGCGGATGCCGGGCGCCAGGTGCTCGGCGTGCGCCCGCGCGTCGAGGGTGGTGGCCCGGGCCAGGACCGACGACCCGTCGTGCAGGGCGACGGTGATGGCCGTCGTCGAGGTGTCGATCGCGAGCAGGAGCACGTGCGTCAGGCTATCCGAGCGCCGCCGGTGCCCCCGCTCCGACCGTCGAGTGGGCGTTTGGACTTCGTACGGGACGAGTCCAACTGCCCACTCGACGCTCAGACGGGGGTTTTCCCGTCGTCGAGTGGGGGGTGTGCGATCGCGGACGCGTCAGGTGGCGGTGGCGGTGGCGTCGTCGGCGAGGTCGGCGAGCACCGCGTCCCACCGGGGACCGACGCCGCGGGCGTGGACGGTGCGCACGTCCTCGCCGGTCAGCGTCAGCTCGAGCCGTTCCTCGCTCAGCTGCTCGGCCAGCCCGGCGCCCCACTCGACGACGGTGACGCTGGCATCGAGGTCGGCGTCGAGGTCGAGGTCGTCGAGCTCGAGGGCGCTGCCGAGGCGGTAGGCGTCGACATGGACGAGCGCCGGGCCGCCGACGAGCGAGGGGTGCACGCGCGCGATGACGAACGTCGGCGAGGTGATCGGGCCGCGGACGCCGAGCCCCTCGGCGATGCCCTGGGTCAGGGTCGTCTTGCCGGCGCCGAGGTCGCCGGTGAGCACGAGGAGGTCACCGCCGCGCAGCACCTCGCCGAGCCGGCGCCCGAAGGCCTGGGTGTCCTCGGTCGAGCGCCACGTGAACGTCGCTGAGCGCGCCACCGCTCAGGCCTCGCGGGCCGGGCGGGCGATCCGGCTCCGGGTGCCGCGACGACGCTGGAGGCGGACGAGCTCGTCGGCCTGCTGCTCGAGCCGGCGCTGGCGGCGGCCCTTGGCGACGTCGGTGATGATGCGTCGCACGTGCGGCTGTCGGGCCACCGGGACCTGCTGGGCGCGGGCCCGCGCGGACTGCTCGACGAGCGTCACGAGCTGGGTGCCGAGCAGGTCGGGGTGCTCGAGCATGATGACGTGCCCGGCGTCGTTGATGACGACGTGCTCGGCACCCGGGATCGCCTCGACGATGAGCTCGCTGTGCGAGGGCGGCGTGAGGATGTCCTCCCGGCCGTTGAAGACGAGGACGATGGCGTGCCGGAACGCCGCGAGCGCCGGCCGCTTGTCGAACCCGTCGAAGGTCTTGAGGTAGTCGTTGACGACGTCGAGGGGCGTGCCGAGAAGCATGTCGGCGGTGTAGCGCACCACCGAGCGTGGCACCGGCGAGTGGAAGGAGTTCTGCTCGACGAGGAAGTGCTCGAGGTCGCGGCCGACGTGACGGATCCGCGAGAACAGCTCGGGGCGAGTGCTGAGCGGCGTCAGGACGCTCGGACCGAGCCGCTCGAGCATGAGGCGACCCAGCGTGGCCATCCGACCGCCGGCCGCGAGGGCGAGCCCGCCCGCGCTCGTCGCGACGAAGGCCGCGCCGACGACGCGCTCGCTGACGAGCTCCGGCTGCTGCTCGGCCAGGGCCATCATCGTCATGCCGCCCATGGAGTGGCCCACGAGCACGAGGTCGCCCGTGGGCGCCTGGTCGCTGATGACCTTGTGCAGGTCGGCGCCGATGCGGTCGATGGTGTAGCTGTCCTTCTCGCCTCGCCCGGACCGACCGTGGCCCCGCTGGTCCCAGCTGACGACGCGGAAGCCCGCGGCCTTGAGGGCCCGCCGCTGGTACACCCAGCAGCGCAGGCTGAGGCAGTAGCCGTGGGTCAGCACGACGGTCGGCAGCTCGTCGGCCCGGCCGTGGCGCGTCGTGCCCCGCGCCGCCGCGGCGGCGACCTCGGGGTCCGGCACGTCGACCTCGACGTGGAGGGCGACGCCGTCGCTCGTCAGCACGACGTGCTCCTCGTCGGGGGTGATGTCGAGCAGCTCGGGGGTCTCGAGGGCGGCCATGGCCGCGCGGTGCTTGCCTGCGCGGTCGGCCGCGATACCCGCGGCCACGCCGGCCGCGACGCCCGCGGCCACGCCGATGCTCGCGGCGGCGATCCCGAGGACGGGGTTTCGCCTCTGCCGTTCGGTCATGCCTGGTCCTTCGTCACCGCGACGCCGGACGCGTCGTCGGCGGAGGACGTACCCGCGGGTAGCGCCTGGCCCACATGCAGTCTCGGTACGCGGGCACCGAGCCGGGTCACGATCTCGTAGCTGATCGTGTCGGTGGCGTCGGCCCACTCCTGCGCCGTCGGCTCGCCCGGTGCACCGCCGAAGAGGGTGACGACGTCGCCGGCCTGCGCCGTGGCCCCGGGGCCGAGGTCGACGACGAACTGGTCCATGCAGACGCGTCCGGCGATCGTCGTGCGCAGGTCACCGACGCGGACCGGGCCGACGTTCGTCGCGTCGCGCGGGATGCCGTCGCCGTAGCCCGCGGGCACGAGACCGACGACGGTGTCGACCTGCGGGGTGTAGACGTGGCCGTAGCTGATGCCCTGGCCGGCCGGGAGCCGCTTCACGAGCGCGAGCCGGGCCCGCAGCGTCATGACCGGTCGCAGGCCGAAGTCGTCGTCGACCTGCGGCACCGGCGTCAGGCCGTACATCGCGATGCCGGGCCTCACGAGGTCGGCGTGCGCGGACGGGTGCACGAGCGTCGCGGCCGAGTTGGCCAGGTGGCGCAGCTCGGGCCGCAGCCCGGCCCGCTCGCCCTCGGCCACCGCCTCGAAGAACCGCTCCTGCTGGGCGAGGACGGTGGGGTGCTCCGGTGCGTCGGCGTGGGCGAAGTGGGTCCAGACGCCGACGACGCGGATGATGCCCTCGGCCTCGAGGCGTCGGGCGTGGTCGACGAGGGTGCCCCAGTCGGCGCCGTACGCGCCGCCCCGACCGAGGCCGCTGTCGACCTTGAGGTGGATCCGCGCCGTGCGCCCGAGGGCCCGCGCGGCGACCGCGACCTCGTCGAGGACCCACGGGGCCGAGGCGGACAGGTCGATGTCGCGGGCCACGGCACCGGCGAAGTCGCTGCCCGGCACGCTGAGCCAGGTGAGCAGGCGGGGCTCGGTGAGGCC
>JAEXXY010000002.1 GCA_023451855.1 Actinomycetes bacterium | reverse complement strand
CTGCCGCGGTAGTCGCCGGGGCGGTGCGCCTCCGCGACGGCGGCCCCGGTGAGGTCGGTGGCGCGCACGGCCAGGTGGTCCACCTGCACCTCGAGCCCGAGCCCGACGACCGTGCGGGTGCCGACCCCGAGGAGCATGCCGGGCCGGCCGGCGCGGCCGAGCGACTCCTGCTCGAGCTCGACGAGCAGGCCGGCGGCGATGAGGCGGTCGACGAGGTCGGAGGCCGTGGCCCGGGTGACGCCGAGCGCCGTGGCGAGCCGCGCACGCGTCGGGGCCTCGGGAGCCTCGACGACGGCGCGCAGCACCTCGGAGAGGTTGTGGGTGCGCAGCGTCGCCTGCTGGACGGCCCCGCGTCGCACCCGGTCGGCCATCCCGCCCGGCGGACGTGTCGGGCCCTGGCTCGTCGTCGCGCCGGTCCTCACCCCATTGACCCTATCGCCTCTCGCGTAATAAGTTTGTTCATCATACAAATGGCGGCGATGGTGCCGCCCGCTCGAGGAGGAGCCCCCGCATGGTCCGCACCCCGACACCCGACGACTGGTTCTCGTTCGGCCTCTGGACCGTGGGCTGGGAGGCGCGGGACCAGTTCGGCGAGGCGTCGCGACCGCACCTGGACCCGCTCGAGTCCTGCCGCCGCCTCGCCGACCTCGGCGCCTGGGGCGTCACCTTCCACGACGACGACCTCGTGCCCTTCGGCAGCAGCGACGCCGAGCGCGACCGCATCGTCGCCGACTTCCGCAAGACCCTCGACGAGACCGGCCTCGTGTGCGAGATGGTCACGACGAACACCTTCAGCCACCCGGTGTTCAAGGACGGTGCCTTCACCTCGAACAACCGCGACGTCCGCCGGTACGGGCTGCGCAAGGTGGTGCGCAACGTCGACCTCGCGGCCGAGCTCGGGGCGCAGACGTTCGTCATGTGGGGCGGCCGCGAAGGTGCCGAGTACGACGGCGCGAAGGACCTGAACGCGGCGCTCGACCGCTACCGCGAGGGCATCGACACCGTCGCGGCCTACATCAAGGACCAGGGCTACGACCTGCGGATCGCCTTGGAGCCCAAGCCGAACGAGCCGCGCGGCGACATCATCCTGCCGACCGTCGGGCACGCACTCGGGTTCATCGCCCAGCTCGAGCACGGCGACATCGTCGGTCTCAACCCCGAGGTCGGGCACGAGCAGATGGCCGGGCTCAACTACACGGCCGGGATCGCCCAGGCGCTGTGGGCGGGCAAGCTCTTCCATATCGACCTCAACGGCCAGCGCTCGATCAAGTACGACCAGGACCTCGTCTTCGGCCACGGCGACCTGCTCTCGGCCTTCTTCACCGTCGACCTGCTCGAGAACGGTTTCCCCGGGGGCGGCCCCCGCTACGAGGGCCCGCGCCACTTCGACTACAAGCCCTCGCGCACCGAGGACGTCGACGGCGTCTGGGACTCGGCGGCCGCGAACATGGGCACCTACATCCTGCTCGCCGAGCGGGCCGCCGCCTACCGCGCCGACCCCGAGGTGCAGGCGGCGTTCGCGGCCAGCCGCGTCCTCGAGCTGGCCGAGCCGACGCTGGGTGCCGGTGAGACGCTCGGCGACCTGCTCGCCGACCGTTCCGCGTACGAGGACGTCGACGTCGACGCGCTCGCCGAGGCCGGCTACGCCTTCGTCGCCCTCAACCAGCTCGCCGTCGAGCACGCCCTCGGCGCCCGCTGACGAACCGCCGCCCTCCACGCGGTGACGCTTCGGGCCGCATCGGGTCCACCGCTCCCCTCACGTACTGCTCCCGTGGTGGGAGCAGTACGTGAGGGAGCGAGGGGGTGCGTCCCGCGCCGGAGGGGGTGGTGGTGCTGGCGCTCACCTGCTGCTCCCGTGGTGGGAGCAGTGCGTGAGCGAGTGGGGCGAAGAGGGCTCGTCAGGACTGGCTGACGCGGACCGTCAGGGCGGCCGGGCGGATCCGGGCGAGGACCTCGTCGGCCTCGCCGATGACGTCGCCGTCGACCTGCAGGGCGATCGGCCGGTCGGCGCGGACCCGGATCTCCTGGCACACCTTGTGGTCGAGCGTCGGGTGACCCTTGCGGCGGCGGGTCGCGACGCGCGTCGCGACCGGCACCCAGCCGACGACGCCCTTGGGGGAGGCGATGACGGCGTCGAGGCGTCCGTCGTCGACGCGGGCGTTCGGCATGAGCACGAGCCCGCCGAGCAGGCGCCCGCAGTTGCCGATGACGACCATCCGGGCGCGACGGCGGAACTCGAGGTCGTCGTCGACCTTGATGCGCACCCGGAACTCCGGCGACACGAGCGACTTGAGCCCCGAGACCATGTACGCCGGCCAGCCGACCTTCTTCTTGAGGTTCTCGTTCGTCGCGGCCATGATCTCGGCGTCCATTCCGAGCCCGCTCATGACGAGGAAGTGGTGCAGCGGCCGCGGGTCCTCGGAGCTGGCCGCCTCCTCGGAGCGGGTGGCCTCCTCGGGGGCGGCGCCGACGAGCACCTCGCCGACGTCGATGCGGCGGTTTCGGCCGGTCAGGGCCACCTCGATGGCGTTCTCGAGCGCGACCGGGAGGTCGAGGTTGCGGGCCAGCAGGTTGCCCGTGCCGGCGGGCAGGATGCCGAGCGGCATCTCCGTGCCGACGAGGGCGTGCGCCACGTTGCGGACCGTGCCGTCGCCGCCGAGGCTGCACACGAGGTCGACGCCCTCGCGAACCGCGAGCGCGGCCTGTCCGGCCCCGGTGTCGTCCGGGGTCGTCTCGTAGAAGACCGGGTCGCCCCAGCCCTGCGCGTGGCACGCCACGGTGATGCGCTCGCGCACCGAGGGCAGGTCGGTGAACTTCGTCGGGTTGACTACGACGGCGGCCCGCTTGAGCGGCAGGGGGGTGTCGTCGTCGCCGGGGCGGAAGTGGTCGCGCGGGGGTCGGGGGCGGCGCCGGAGCGTCGCCGTGGCCTCGGGCGCGACACGCGTGAGGACCACGCCGCCGACGACCAGGGCCAGAACCACGACCCCGGTGACGATCCACGGCAGGTAGTCCTTGAGCACCAGAGCACGGTATCGCCCGGGCCGCGTCCGTCCGGAATCCGGTCGGGCGGCGGACGCCCGGCCACACCCGCGCGCGGCGGCCCTAGGCTGACCCGCATGAGCGAGCCGACGGGCCCCGGGCCCCTGCGCGTCGAGGATCCCGGTCCGGCCACCCCCGACACCGCCGACTGGACGTGGGTGCTGCGCCAGCCGTGCCCCGACTGCGGGTTCGACCCCGCGCGGCTCGAACCGACGGCTGTGCCGGCGCTGCTCCGCGACGCGTCAACCCGGTACGTGACCGCCGTCGCGCGGCCCCAGGCGCAGGCGCGTCCACGCCAGGGCGTGTGGTCGCCGGTCGAGTACGCCTGCCACGTCCGCGACGTCTGCGACGTCATGCGCGGTCGGCTCGAGCAGATCCTCGACGGTGGCGGCGACGAGGTCCGGTTCGCGAACTGGGACCAGGACCAGAGCGCTCTCGAGAAGCAGTACTGGCGCGCCGACCCCGAGGTGTTGCGTGACGAGCTGCGCACCGCGTTCGAGGCCGCTGCCACCACGTACGAGCGCCCGGTCGGTGACGAGTGGGGCTGGGCCGCCCTCCGCAGCGACGGCTCGGAGTTCACGGCCGGCACCCTCGCCGTGTACTTCGCCCACGACATCCGCCACCACCTCTGGGACGTGAACGCATGACGCTGCCGATCGACGTGCCGCTCGCCCTCCCGGACGCGCGCACGCCCGACCCGCACGACGCGCCTGCCATCCGCTGGGGCATCCTCGCCCCGGGCGGCATCGCGCACGCGTTCGCCGAGGCCGTCGCCGTCGGCACCGCCTCCGAGGTCGTCGCCGTCGGCTCGCGCAGCCACGCCCGCGCCCAGGACTTCGCCGACGAGTACGGCATCGGTCGCGCGTACGGCAGCTACGAGGACCTCGTCGCCGACCCCGACGTCGACGCCGTCTACGTCGCCTCGCCGCACTCCGAGCACCGCGCCCACGCCCTGCTCGCCGTCGAGGCCGGCAAGCCGGTCCTGGTCGAGAAGGCCTTCACCCGCAGCGCCGCCGAGGCCCGCGAGGTGCTCGAGGCCGCGGCCCGGCGCGACCTGCTCGTCGTCGAGGCGATGTGGAGCCGGTTCCTTCCGCAGTACGACGTCGTGCGCCACGTCGTCGAGTCGGGGCTCATCGGCGAGGTCGTCGCCGTCTTCGCCGACCACGGCCAGCGGCTCTACCCCGACGGGCCCGAGCGTCTCTCGCAGCCCGAGCTGGCCGGCGGCGCGCTCCTCGACCTCGGCGTCTACCCGGTGTCGTTCGCCGACGTCGTGCTCGGAGCCGCCGAGTCCGTCCGCGCGTCGGGCACGCTCACCGACCTCGGCGTCGACGCCACGACCACCGTCACCGTGACCAACGCAGCCGGCGCGCACGGCGTCCTGTCGTGCACCATGGCCGGCGTGACGCCGTGCACCGCCGTCGTCGCCGGCACGACCGCGCGGCTCGAGCTGACCGGCGCGTTCTACGGTGCCGGCTCGACGCTGCGCCTCGTCGGCCGCGACAACGAGGTGCTCGACGAGCGCCCGGGCGGCCTGCCCGAGGACGTCCGCGGGTTCTCCTACGTGGCAGCCGAGTTCGCCCGTTGCCTCGTCGCCGGCGAGACGGAGTCGCCCCTCCTGCCCCACGCCACGACGCTGCGGGTCATGGAGACGATGGACGAGGTTCGCCGCCAGGTCGGGGTGGTCTACCCCGGGGAGTGAACCCCGATCAGTTGCGAATGCAACCCGCGGGCCCCGTCGAGCAGTCATACTGCGGACCGCACATGCTCGAGACACAGGGGTCTGCATGCTCACCGACGACTTCGTCCCGTTCGACCCGGCCATGACCGGGCCGCCGACCGGGTTCTTCCTCTTCTTCGGCCTCGTCGCGGCGCTCGTCGTCGCCGGGATCGGCTACACGCTCGCCAAGGGGGTGTCGCAGTGGCGGGCCGACGAGGCGTCGCCGCTGCGCAGCGTCGACGCGCTCGTCGTGTCGCGTCGCACCGACGTGCGGCGTCGCGCCGGTTCGGCCGCGATACCGGGCACCGAGCCGGGCACGATGCTGAGCCAGGGCACTCCGGCTACCTCGAGCACGACGTACCACGTGACGTTCGAGGAGGAGACGGGGGAGCGGCGCGAGCTTCAGGTCAGCGGCTCCGAGTTCGGGCAGCTGGCCGAGGGCGACCGGGGCCACCTCATCCACCAGGGCAGCCGCTACAAGGGTTTCACCCGCACCGTCGTCCGCGACTGACCGGCGGGCCGCGCGCCCGGTGCGTCGACGCGTCAGGCGCCGAAGTCGTTGGGTCTGCGCCACGGTCGCTCGAACGGCAGCCGCCACGTGAACGGCGCGACGAGCTGGTGGATCTGGTTCGGGCCCCAGGTCCCGGCTTGGTACGGCCGCACCGTCGGTGGGTTGTCGATGAGGGGCTGGCTGATCTCCCAGAGCCGCTCGATGCCCTCGGCCGAGGTGAAGAGCGTGCGGTCTCCGCGCGCCGCGTCGTAGATGAGCCGCTCGTAGGCCTCGAGGACCGAGCCGGCCCAGTGCGTCTCCTGCACCGAGAACTGCATCGACAGCTTGTCGAGCTTCATGCCCGGCCCGGGGCGCTTGCCGTAGAACGACAGCGACATCCGCGACTTGTCGGCCAGGTCGAAGGTCAGGTGGTCCGGGCCGTTGTCACCGACGCCGGAGCCGGGCGGGAACATCGAGCGCGGCGGCTCCTTGAACGCGATGGAGATGATGCGGGCGCCCTCGGCCAGGCGCTTGCCGGTGCGCAGGAAGAACGGCACGCCGGCCCAGCGCCAGTTGTCGACGAAGCACTTGAGGGCCACGAACGTCTCGGTGTCGCTGTCGGCCCGGACGCCCGGCTCGTCGCGGTAGCCGACGTACTGGCCGCGGACGACGTCGTGCGGGTCGATGGGCGCCATCGACCGGAAGACCTTGTTCTTCTCCTCGCTGATGGCGTGCGGCCCGAGCGAGGTCGGCGGCTCCATCGCCGTGAACGCGAGCACCTGGAACAGGTGGGTCACGACCATGTCGCGGTAGGCGCCGGTGCTCTCGTAGAAGTCGGCCCGCTGGGACAGCCCGAGCGTCTCGGGCACGTCGATCTGGATGTGGTCGATGTGGTTGCGGTGCCAGATCGGCTCGAAGAGGCCGTTGGCGAACCGGAAGGCGAGGATGTTCTGCGCCGCCTCCTTGCCGAGGAAGTGGTCGATGCGGAAGATCTGCTCCTCGGCGAACACCTCGTGCAGCTCGGCGTTGAGGGCGCGCGCGCTCGCGAGGTCGGTGCCGAACGGCTTCTCCATGATGATCCGGCTGCGCTCGACGAGCTTGGCCTCCTCGAGCTGGCGCACGACGGCCAGGGCCGCCTTCGGGGGCACCGACAGGTAGTGCAACCGCCACGCGTCGGGCCCGAGTATCTGCTCGGACTCTTCGACGGCGGCCCGGATCCCTTCCGGCCCAGCCGAACCCGGCACCCAGTGGATGCGTTCGGCGAACTCGCGCAGGTCCTCGTCGGTGACGTCGTGGCTCGAGTGCTCGCGGATCGAGGCGAACGCGAGGTCGAGGAACTCCTCGCGGGTCAGGTCGTCGAGGCTCGTCGCGACGAGGCGCAGGCCCTCGAGCAGCTGGGTCTCGTGGAGGTGGAGCATCCCGGGGAGCAGCTTGCGCTTCGCGAGGTCTCCGGTGGCACCGAACAGGACGACCGTGGTGGCGGGCATGCCTTCAGCGTGGCGCAAAACCGGGCCGAGCGGGAGGGTCGGGCCGGGTCCCGCGAACCGGGCGCGCACGGCTGGGCGGGGGCTACGCTCTGAACATGCTCATCATCGCCATCATCCTCTTCGGAATGCTGGTCGGCGCCGCGGCACAGCTCATCCTCGGCAAGGGGTCCACGGGCATCGACTGGACGATGGCGATCGTCGCGGGCCTGGTCGGCTCGTTCGTCGGTGGCCTGCTCGGGAGCCTCCTGTCGGGCGACGGGCTCCAGCTGCGCGCGAGCGGCATCGTCGGCTCCATCGTCGGCGCCGTGATCGTCACGGCGGGGTGGCGCTGGAGCCGCACCCGCAACGTCACCCGCTGACCGCGACCCCCTCCACGGTCACCCGGCCGCGCTCGACGAGCCAGCGGTGGGTCAGCCGCAGGCCGGCGAGCAGGCTCTCGTCGTGGCTGACGACGAGGACCGTGCCACTGAAGGCCGCCACGGCGGCCTCGAGCTGCTCGATGGCGTCGACATCGAGGTGGTTCGTCGGCTCGTCGAGGACGAGGACGTTGACCTCGCGGCCCTGGAACAACGCCATGAGGGCGCGCGTCCGCTCACCCATCGACAGGCTCCGCGCCGGGCGGCCCACGTGCTCGGCGCCCAGCCCGAACTTCGCGAGCAGCGTCCGCACCTCGGCGACCGGCCAGTCCGACCCGGTCCGCGCGTGCGGGCCCAGCTCGCGGCGCACGACGTCGAGCACCGTGGCGTCGGTGTCGAGCAGGCGCCGCCGCTGGTCGAGCACCCCGACCGAGACACGGGTACCCAGCGTCTGACGCCCCGATGTCAGCGGGAGGTCGCCGAGGAGCGCACCGAGCAGCGTCGTCTTGCCGCTGCCGTTGTCGCCGACGAGTGCGATGCGGTCGCCACGGCCGAGCGTGAGCGACACCGGCCCGAGCCGGAACCCGTGCCGCTCGACGACCGCCTCCGACAGGGTCGCGACGACGTCCGCGGACGGCCGGCCCTCGGTGATCGTGTACCGCAGCTGCCACTCCTTGCGCGGCTGGTCGACCACGGTGAGCCGGTCGGCCGCCCGCTCGAGGCGGGCGCCCTTGGCGGCCTGACGGTCGGCGCGGGCGCGGTGCTTCTCGCGGATGTGCTTGTCGGGCTCCTTCGTCGCCTTCGGCCCGGTGCGGCCCTTGACCGCCCAGTCGGCCCGCTGCCGGGCCTGGCCGAGGAGGGCGTCGCGGTCGGAGGCGTACTCCTCGTACGCGTCCCACGCCTGCGAGCGGGCCAGGGCGCGCTGCTGCACGAAGTCGCTGTACGTGCCGGTGTAGTGGCCGATCCGCTGCTGCGGCAGGTCCAGCTCGACGACGCTCGTCGTGACGCGGTCGAGGAAGGCGCGGTCGTGGCTCGCGACGAGCACCGGCCCGTCGTGCGACCGGACGAACTCGGCCATGAGGTCGAGGCCCCGCGCGTCGAGGTCGTTGGTCGGCTCGTCGAGCAGCAGCACGTCGTACTGGCTGAGCAGCACGGCGACGAGGCTGGCCCGCGCGGCCTGCCCGCCCGAGAGCGTCCCGAGCGGACGCGAGGCGTCGACGTCGAGGCCGACGCGTGCCGACACCTCGGGCAGCCGCTCCTCGAGGTCGGCCGCACCGAGGGCCAACCAGCGCTCGAGGGCGAGCGCGTACCGGTCCTCGGCCCCGGGGACGCTCTCGGCGAGCGCGGCCGAGGCGGCCTCGAGCTCGACGTCCGCAGCCGTGACGCCGGTACGGCGCCGCGCGTACGCCAGCAGCGACTCCTGCGCGTCGGGCAGCGTCTGGGGGAGCCAGGCCACCGTCGCGTCGGAGGGGGCGAGGCGGATCGAGCCGCCCTCGACGGGCAGCTCGCCGACGAGCGTGCGCATCAGCGTCGACTTGCCGGACCCGTTGGGGCCGACGACGGCGGTGACGTCGCCCGAGGCGAGCGTCAGGTCGAGGCCGGAGAAGAGGGCACGGGCACCGAAGGCGACATCGAGGCCGGCGACGGTGAGCGTGGTGGACGGCGTGGAAGACATGAGCGAGGTCCTTGATGGTCGGCAGGGCCCCGCCGGGGACGGACGCGTCAGGCGTCGGACGTCAGCCGGGCGGGCGGGCTCGAGGCATCAGGAGATCCACACGGGACGTGACCCTAGGGCCGCCGGCGCGGGGCGTCCACTCTTTTTCCCGCGGCCGGACCGGTGTCAGAGCAGGCCGGCCTCGTGGACGGTGATGGCGACCTGGACGCGGTTCTGGCCGCCGAGCTTCTCCAGCACCTTCGACACGTGCGCCTTGACCGTGGGCACCGACAGGTACAGCTCGCGCGAGATCTCCGCGTTCGACAGCCCGCGCCCGACGGCGACGGCCACCTCGCGCTCGCGCCCGGTCAGCAGCGCCAGGCGGTCCAGGGCGGCCGCGCGCCGGTCTTCGCCGGCGGCGGGGTCGGGGTCGGCCGCGA
>JAEXXY010000518.1 GCA_023451855.1 Actinomycetes bacterium | reverse complement strand
GTGCCGCGGTGCGCGTCATGCCGGCCCACGAGCACGACGCCGCGGTCGCCGCGGTCTCCCACGTGCCACAGCTGGCGGCGAGCATCGTCGCCGCGTGCCTGCGCGAGCTGCCCGAGCCGGCCGTGGGCCTCGCCGGGCAGGGGCTGCGCGACGTCACCCGGATCGCGGCGAGCGACCCGCGCCTGTGGACCCAGATCCTCGCCGGCAACGCCTCGGCCGTCCGGGACGTCCTGCGTCAGGTGCGCAGCCAGGTCGACGACGTGCTCCTCGCGCTCGACCACCTCGTGGACGCCGACGGCGCGGGCGCGCTCGCGACCCTGAGCCGCGTCCTCGAGTCGGGCAACCTCGGCCACGCCCGCATCCCCGGCAAGCACGGTGCCGCCCCGGCAGCCTACGAGGTCGTCTCGGTGGTCGTGCCCGACGAGCCCGGGGCCCTCGCCCGGCTGCTCACCGACATCGGCGCGGCCGGGATCAACCTCGAGGACCTCCACCTCGAGCACGGCCTGGGCCAGGCCGTCGGCGTCGCGGAGGTGTCGGTCGTCCCGGCGTCCGTCGAGCCGCTGCGGGCCGAGCTGACGCGCCTGGGCTGGCGCGTCCACGACTGAGCGCCCCCGTAGGGGGGCCTCGCGCAGGCACTATCCTCTGGCGCATGTCGCAGACCGCCGATCAGCACGAGCAGCACGACCAGGACCTCTCCGGGTTCGTCATCGCCATCGACGGCCCGTCGGGCTCGGGCAAGTCGAGCGTCTCCAAGCAGGTCGCGCGGACGCTCGGCTACGGCTACCTCGACACCGGCGCCATGTACCGCGCGCTGACGTGGTGGTGCCTGCACGAGGGCGTCGACCTCACCGACGCCGACGCCGTCACGCGGGCCGCCGCCGACTTCCCGCTCGCCATCGGCACCGACCCCGACCACCCCACGGTCAGCGTCGACGGCACCGACGTGGGCGCCGCGATCCGTGAGACCCGCATCTCGACGAACGTCTCGGCCGTCGCCACCGTCATCCCGGTCCGCGAGATCCTGCGCGACCTGCAGCGCCGGCTCGTCTCGGAGGCCGGCGCCGCGTCGGGTGGCGTCGTCGCCGAGGGGCGCGACATCACGACGGTCGTGGCACCCGACGCCCCGGTCCGGATCCTGCTCACGGCCTCGGAGGAGGCGCGCCTGGCCCGCCGCAGCAAGGAGCTGCACGGCGACGCCGAGGAGCACTCGGTCGCGGCCACCCGCTCGCAGATCGTCGACCGCGACAAGGCCGACTCGACGGTGTCGCAGTTCACGGTGGCCGCCGACGGGGTCACCACGGTCGACACCTCGCACCTGGACTTCGAGGGGTCGGTCGCGGCCGTCCTGGCCGTCGTCGAGGCGGCCCGGGCATGACGGCGGCCACCGCGCCGCACCCGAACCGGGCCCGGGTCGGCCGGCCGATCGGACGCTTCATCTTCAGCACGCTCTACCGTGGCGTCGCCCGCCACGCCGAGCGGGTGCCGCGCACCGGTCCGGTCATCCTCGTGGCCAACCACGCGGCGTTCCTCGACGGTCCGCTCGTCTTCTCGATGGCGCCGCGCCCGGTCAGCTTCCTCGTCAAGCAGGAGGCCTTCTCCGGCTTCTTCGGCTGGACCATCCGCAACGTAGGGCAGATCCCCATCGACCGCGCCGTCGGCGACCGGGCGGCCCTTGCAGCCGCCACCGCCGTGCTCGAGGAGGGGGGAGCGGTCGGCATCTTCCCCGAGGGTAACCGGGCCGACGGCGACGTCCAGCAGGTCAACCAGGGAGCGGCGTGGATCGCCCTGCGCACCGGAGCCGCCATCGTTCCGGTGGCCGTCATGGGCACCCGCGTCGAGGGGGGCACGAAGGACTCCTGGCCGGCGCCCCGCTCGCGCCTCCTCGTCGACTTCGGCGAGCCCTTCCACCTCGAGATCGACGCGTCCGCACCCGGGCGCGAACGCCTCCGCCTCGCCAGCGAACAGCTGCGCGACCGCCTCGCGTCACACGTGCGTCTCGCACGGGTGGAGAATGGTGCCTCCAGAGACGTTCACTGATTCGAGGACACCGTGACTGACGAGACCGCCCGCCCCACCGACGAGGGCGCTCCGATCTCGACCACCACCGACGACGACGCCAGCGTCGAGCGCGCCCTGCGAGCGGGGCTCACCGAGTTCGAGCTGAGCCCGGAGGACGAGGTGCTGCTGTCGGCCGAGGGCCCGCTGGCCGGCGACCAGGCCGAGCAGGGCCCGCTGCCGGTCGTCGCCGTCGTCGGCCGGCCCAACGTCGGCAAGTCGAGCCTCGTCAACCGCATCCTGCGCCGCCGCGAGGCCGTCGTGGAGGACGTCCCCGGCGTCACCCGCGACCGGGTCTCGTACGAGGCGGAGTGGGGCGGGCGGCGGTTCACCATCGTCGACACCGGCGGCTGGGAGGCCGACGCGTCGGGCATCCACCTACGGGTCGCCGAGCAGGCCGAGATCGCCATCGAGCTGGCCGACGTCGTCATGTTCGTCGTCGATGCCACCGTGGGCTCCACCGACGACGACGAGAAGGTCGTGCGGCTGCTGCGCCGCTCCGGCAAGCCGGTCGTGCTCGTGGCCAACAAGGTCGACGACCAGCGCGGCGAGGCCGACGCTGCCGCGCTGTGGAACCTCGGACTGGGCCAGCCGTGGCCGGTCTCGGCCGTGCACGGCCGGGGCAGCGGCGACGCGCTCGACGCCGTCCTCGAGGTGCTGCCCGACGTCTCGGCCCACGGCGCCTATGCCCAGGGCGGTCCGCGACGCGTCGCGCTCATCGGTCGCCCCAACGTCGGCAAGTCGAGCCTGCTCAACAAGCTCGCCGGCTCCGAGCGCGTCGTCGTCGACAACGTCGCCGGCACCACGCGCGACCCGGTCGACGAGCTCATCACGCTCGGCGGCAAGACGTGGCGCTTCGTCGACACCGCCGGCATCCGCCGCCGCGTGCACCAGTCTCGCGGTGCCGACTTCTACGCCTCGCTGCGCACCCAGACCGCGCTGGAGAAGGCGGAGGTGGCCGTCGTGCTCATCGACGCCGAGCAGCCGATCGCCGAGCAGGACATCCGAGTCGTGCAGCAGGTCATCGACAGCGGGCGTGCCCTCGTCATCGCCTACAACAAGTGGGACACCCTCGACGAGGAGCGCCGCTACTACCTCGAGCGCGAGATCGAGAAGGAGCTCGTGCAGGTGCCGTGGGCCCCGCGCGCCAACATCTCGGCGCGCACCGGCCGCCACATGGACCGCCTCGTGCCGGCCATCGAGACGGCCCTCGAGTCGTGGGACACCCGCATCCCGACGGCGCGCCTCAACGCGTTCCTCGGCGAGATCGTGGCGGCGCACCCGCACCCGCTTCGCGGTGGGAAGCAGCCGCGCATCCTCTTCGCCACCCAGGCCTCGACGCGTCCGCCGCGGTTCGTCATCTTCGCCTCGGGCTTCATCGAGGCCGGCTACCGCCGCTTCATCGAGCGCCGCCTGCGCGAGCAGTTCGGCTTCGAGGGCACGCCGATCGAGGTGTCGGTGCGGGTCCGGGAGAAGCGCCGCCGCTGACGGCCCCAAGCCGGACAGGCAGGTGGCACCCCGGCCCGGCACCCCGATTCGGTTGTGGGGCAGGGGGTGCGCTATGGTTTCGATCGCCCCGAGGGGCAACGGGCTGTGGCGCAGCTTGGTAGCGCACTTGACTGGGGGTCAAGGGGTCGCAGGTTCAAATCCTGTCAGCCCGACCGTTTGACGAAGGGACTGTCTCCACGACGAAGTTCGTGGAGACAGTCCCTTCGTCGTTGTCGGGACCAACGGTCGTCGGCGGGTGGGCTCAGGTGAGGGTGCGGACCTTCTTGACGACCTTGCGTGCCGTGCGACGCGCCTTGCGCCGGGCGCCGGCCACGAGGTCACGCCTGCGAGCGGCCACGGTGACGCCTTGGGGGTCGTCGGTGAGGTTCCAGTACGCCTTGGACTTCTTGACCGTCGAGGCGTCGGGCTTGCGCCACGGCTTCATCAGCGTCAGGTGCGGCCGCTCCCACGCGATGTCGCGCTTGACGACCTTCGCCGGGACGCCGGCGGCGATGACGTTGTTGGGCAGGCGCCGCGTGACGATCGAGCGCATCCCGACGACGGTGCCGTCGCCGATGACGGCGCCGCCGAGCACACACGACTGCAGGCCGAGCCAGACGTGGCTGCCGATGGTGATGTCGCGCGGGGTGTTGACGCGCTTGCCGGTACGCACGTCGAAGATCGGGTGGCCGTCGTCGGCCCGGATCTGGACGTCGGAGGCGATCATGACGTCGTCGCCGAGCGTGATCGTCGCGCCCTCGGCCGCCGACATCGACACGGTGGTCGTCGTCGACACGTTGTCGCCGAGGCGGATCGTGGCGCCGTCGCCGACGCGGATCGCGCCCATGAGGGCGGGCACCCCCTGGCTCGAGCCGATCTCGCAGAGGCCGTTGTCGCAGTCGAAGTCGATGACGAGCTTGGCGATGCGGAACGGGGAGGCGATGCGCAGGACGTTGCCCGAGCCGGTGAACTTGATCTTGACGTTCGCGTCGACGCGCCCGTCGAACTCGATCCGGTTGCCCTGGTCGTCCTGCCAGTTCTCGAGCACGGTGATGACAGCCATGGCGGGGAGCCTAGTGGCGCGGGGCGCTTTCACCGAGTCGGAGCCGCCGGCTCCCGACGCCGCTCAGGCTCCGCCCCGTGACCGGGCCTCGGCGCGGGTGCGGGGTGGGGGAGGGCCGCCCGCCGCGAGCTCGAGGTCGGCGGCGGTGGGCCCGACCGGACGCGTCGTGTCGGCCGTGC
>JAEXXY010000371.1 GCA_023451855.1 Actinomycetes bacterium | reverse complement strand
GGTCCACGCCGACCGCACCGCGCCCCGGCCGTGGACCGCCGAGCCGCGGCGGGCACCGCACCGCCACTCCTGACCCCTCCGGCAGCCCTCCCTGACCGCCCGCCCGACGCCCGTCGGGCGGGCGGTCGCGCGTGCGACGCCCTTCCGGACGCGTGCGACGATCGAGCCATGTACGTGCCTCGCGCCAACGCCATGGCCGACGCGGACGTCCGGCGCTTCCTCGACGCCCACCCGTCCGGTCACCTGGTCACCGTCGGGCCCGACGGGCGTCCCGACGCGACGCTGCTGCCGGTCCTCGTCGACGACGCCCCCGACGCGCCGGGCGGCCTGAGGCTGGTCGGCCACCTGGCCCGGTTCAACGAGCAGTGCGCCCGGATCGCCGCCGGCTCACCGGGCCTCGTCGTCGTCACCGGGGCCGACGCGTACGTGTCGCCGGGCTGGTACGCGAGCAAGCGCGAGCACGGTCGCGTCGTGCCGACGTGGAACTACAGCGAGGTGCACCTCTCGGGCGCCGTCTCCGTGCACGACGACCCCGACTGGGTCCTCGACGTCGTCACCCGGCTGACCCACCGGCACGAGGCGGGGCGCACGCAGCCGTGGGCCGTCACCGACGCCCCGGCGTCCTACGTGCGAGGGCAGCTGCGGGCGATCGTCGGCATCGAGCTCGTCGTCGAGAAGGTCGAGGGCAAGGCGAAGCTGTCGCAGAACCGTTCCGACGCTGATCGTGCGGGCGTGGTGGAAGGACTGCGCGACGAGGCGGGCGCCCTCGCCCACGCCGTCGCCGACGACATGGCCGGCGAGCTGACGAAGGCCCTCGAGCGCTGAGCCCACCGCTGCCGGGCGCGCTGCACCTGCGCCTCGGGCCGGCTCATGGGGCTGTGAGGCGCTCCGGCGACGGCGCCCACCGCGTCGGGTCGAGCCAGGCGTGCACGAGCGGCACGACCGAGGCTCCCTCGCCGCTCGCCGCGGCCACTCGCTTCATCGACCCGGCCCGGATGTCGCCGGCGGCGAAGACGCCGGACACGGTCGTCTCGAGGCTCTCGGGCGGGAGGTCGCCGGCCCAGCGGTCCGGCGGCACGTCGCGGCCGGTGAGGACGAACCCCCGCTCGTCGCGGGCCACGGCGTCGGGCAGCCAGTCGCAGTAGGGCGCCGCACCGATGAGCAGGAACAGCCCCCGGCACTCGCGACGCGTCTCGGTGCCGTCGCGGGTGTCGCGGACGGTGACCCAGCCGAGGCGGCCGTCATCGCCGGCCCCGCCCTCGGTGACCTCCGAACACCCCTGGACCGAGATCCGCGGGTTGAAGGCGATCTCGCCGACGAGGTAGTCCGACATCGTCTCGGCGAGGCTCTCGCGTCGCACGAGGATCGTGACGGAGCGGGCGAACCGGGCCAGGTGGATCGCCGCCTGGCCGGCGGAGTTGCCGCCGCCGACGACGACGACGTCGTAGCCCTCCATCTCGCGGGCGGCCGTCATGGCGCTGCCGTAGTGGACGCCGAGGCCCACGAGCTTCTCGATGCCCGGGGCGTCGAGGCGCCGGTACTTGACCCCGGCCGACACGACGACGGCCCGGGCCAGCACGTCGCCGCCCTCGGTGCACAGGCGGTGCGGCGTCGGGACCCCGTCGTCGCCGACGTCGCCCGGCACGAACGTCGTGACCGGCCAGCCGGTGAAGAACTGCGTGCCGAAGCGGAGGGCCTGGTTGCGGGCCCGCTGGGCGAGCCGCATGCCCGAGATGCCGCGCGGGAAGCCGAGGTAGTTGCGGATCATGGAGGACGTACCGGCCTGTCCGCCAATGGCCTCGGCCTCGATCACGACGGTGGTCAGGCCCTCGGACGAGGCGTACACGGCGGCAGCGAGGCCCGCAGGCCCGGCGCCGACGATCGCGACGTCGACGACGCGGTCGACCGTGACGTCGGCAGGCCGGCCGTAGATGCGCGAGGCGACGTCGCGGACGCTTCGCGCGCTGCCGACGCGCTTGCCCAGGTCCATGACGAGCGGGAACTCCGGCTCCCCGCCCTCGGCCGCGACGACCTGCAGGGCGTACTGGCCCTTCTCGCTCTCGGGCGGGTACACCCGGTTGGGCATGCCCATCCGGTCGAGGTAGTCGCGGATGCCGAGGGTCAGGGCGTCCTCGACGGGCGAGATGATCGCGACGGCGACGACCTCGGGCTCGGCGACGGTCGAGCCCCAGTCGGAGAGCAGCTCGCAGATGGCCGTGTGGAACTCCTCGTCGCGGGCGCCGCGCGGCATGAGCAGGTAGGCGTCGTACTTGCCCTTGGCCATGCCGCCGCGCAGCCGTTCGGCGTCGTCACGGAACGTCGACACGTGGGCGGCGATGACGCGTCGGGCGGTGGGGACGGTCTGGCGCCACCAGTGGAAGGCCTGGTGCACGTCGCCGTCGGGCAGGCGCGACTCGGTGACGAACATCGCCACCTGGCCGCCCTCGGCCACGACGCGCCTGGCCTGGAGCTTCGCCTCGTGCGCGGAGGTCGCCGTGGGCAGCTCGTAGTCGCGCTCGTAGCGGCTGAACTCCTCGCGCAGCTGCTCGCAGCGAGTCTCGGACACGAGGATGATCGCCGGCTTCACCCTGTCGATCCTAGGAGCCGCGCGGCACCTGCGGTATGGCCTCGGGCTCGCGGTCAGCCACCTCCGGGCGCTCGCGCAGCGTGAGCCAGAGGCGGTGCGCCGTGATGACGGCGAGGGCCCAGGCCAGGCCGATGAGCCACCCGGCCAGCACATCGGTGAGCCAGTGGTGCCCGAGGAAGACCCGGGACAGGCCCATCGACACGACGAAGAGCGTGCCGACGGTGACGGCGACGACGCGCTGCCAGGCCGCCGTGGTCTCGATGAGCACGAGGTAGACGACGACCGTCGTCAGGACCGTCGCGTTGAGGGTGTGGCCGCTCGGGAACGACGCCGACACCTCGAGCGGTGGCACGGCGAGCGACGCCGGCGGCCGGGCGCGGTCGACGAAGCCCTTGCCGACGATCGTCATCGCGAGCGACCCGACGGCCGCGACGAGCATGAGCACGAGCGGCGTCCACCGTCGGCGGCGCCACGTGATGACGGCGACGGCCACGAGGGCGAGGACCGGCATGCCGACCGGGCCCCCGACGTCGGTGAAGGCGGTGACGGCGGAGTCGAGCCCGGGGGAGCGCAGCGAGACGGCGGTGTCGAGCACCGGCTGGTCGACGACCGTGATCCCGTCGCGTCCGACGACCGCCTCGTACACCGTCTCGACGCCCTCGACGAGCACCATCATGACGAGGACCGCGACGACGGCGAAGACGACGAAGGCCACGTGCGCCGACGACCACGAGGCGACGCGTCGGGCAACCGGCCGGGAGGCTCGGGCGAGCGCCGCGAAGGCGCCGACGAGCCACCGCCCGGCGCGGGTGTGCCATGCCGTGAGGTCACGCGCGCCGATCGTGTCGTCGGGCGTGCGTGGACGCAAGGGCTCTGCCATGCCCCCTTCTTACCCGGCTGGGTGCACCTCGACGGTGATGCCCTCCGGGGCGTCGAGCACGGCGACCTCGCCCGACGCGTCGACCTCGACGTCGACGCGTCCGCCGAGGAAGCGCAGCCCCTCGACCCGCATCGGCCCGAACGGCGCCGGGCGGGCGGGCGTCAGGTGCAGCGTGCGCGTCGACGCGTCGGGCCGCAGGCCGAGCGCGACGGTGACG
>JAEXXY010000321.1 GCA_023451855.1 Actinomycetes bacterium | reverse complement strand
CGTGGTCACCCATGCGGGCCAGAACGCCGTTGCCGATGTCGCGGCGCTGCGCCGCCCGGCCGTCGTGGTCGCCCAGCACCGCCCGTTCGACGAGCAGGTCGCGACCGCCGCGGCGGTGGCACGCCGGCGTGCGGCCGTGGGACTCCCCTGCTGGCCGGTCGAGGCCGCGCGGTGGCCCGCGATCCTGCAGCAGGCCCTCGACCTCGGTGGCGGGTGGGCCGGGTGGTCGACCGGCGGCGGTGCGAGGGAAGCCGCGCGGAGGCTCGACACCCTCGCCGGTGTCGGGATGCAGCGCACCGGTCCGTCCCTCGCGACGCGCGCATGAGACCAGATCGGGTCGCCGTCGTCACCATCGCGCACCGGCGCCATGAGCACCTCGAACGACACCTGTGGGGTCTCGACCGGCAGACGCGCCCACCAGACCTCCTCGTCGTCGTCGCCATGGACGACCCCGAGATCGAGGACCTCGTGCGCCACCGGCAGCGTCGTGCAGCCGGGTACGACCCGGCCCCGCGAGCGCACGTTCCCTCCATCGGCCGCATCGACGGGAGCCTGCCACTCGCCTCCGCGCGCAACCTCGGGGTCGACACCGCCGTCGCCGCCGGGGCGAGGCACCTGGTGCTGCTCGACGTCGACTGCATCGCCTCGACCCGTCTCGTGGAGCGGTACACCCAGGTGCTCGGACGGCCTGACGGTCCACCGCTGCACGTCCTGGCGGGTGAGGTTTCCTACCTGCCACCGCCACCCGCGGGGCAGGACTACCGGCACCTCGACCTCGATGCGCTCGCCACGCCACACCCGGCGCGACCGGTGCTCGACCCGGCGCAGACGCTGGCCGCCGACGACCTGCGCCTCTTCTGGTCACTGTCGTTCGCCACGACGGCCGACACGTGGCACGCGCTCGGCGGGTTCGACCCCGTCTACGTCGGCTACGGCGCCGAGGACACCGACTTCGGCCAGCGCATCGGTGCGGCAGGCGGCGCCCTGACCTGGGTCGGCGGTGCCCGGGCCCACCACCAGCACCACGCGACGCGTCATCCGCCCACCCAGCACCTCGACGACATCGTCGCGAATGCCAACCGCTTCGCCCGGCGCTGGGGCTGGTGGCCCATGGAAGGCTGGCTCGAGGCCTTCGAGCAGCAAGGACTCGCCCATCGTCGAGGTGACGGCACCTGGGTTGCTCGACGGATGGACCAGCGCGCACTTCCGCAATGCAGAAGTTAGGCTCCGCTAGTCAGAATTTCTGCAAAGGAGCAGCCGACATGACCGTCCACGACGTGCCCGACGAGCTCACCTCGGACCTGACCACCGAGCTCGACGGGCTGCTGCGCGAGGCCGACGCGGCCCTCGCGCGTGAGTTCCCCGGGCCCCGTGCCGGGCGCCAGCCGGTCCACACCGTGTACGTCCCGGCCCACCGGCTCGAGCCCGGGCTGACGGCCTCGTGGGGCGCCACGGCGCTGGAGGCGATCGAGGCGCACGCGGCGGCCTTCGACGCCCTGGCCGGCGACCCTGCCGTCGCCGCCGCGGTGCGTCGCAAGCTCGAGACCGAGCCCGTCGAGGACCTCCGGATCGACTTCGAGGACGGTTTCGGTGCGCGGCCGGACGCCGAGGAGGACGACGCGGTCGACCGGGCGGCAGGCCTGTTGCGCGAGAGCGTCGCCGCCGGCTCGGCCCCACCCTTCACCGGCATCCGCTTCAAGTCCTTCGAGGCGCCGACGCGCGGCCGGGGCCTGCGGACGCTCGTGCGGTTCGTCGACCGCCTGGTCGTCGACGGCGCCCTCCCGGACGGCTTCGTCGTCACGCTGCCCAAGGTCACGAGCGTCGCCCAGGTCGAGGCGATGGTGGTGGCCACCGAGCGCATCGAGGGCACCCTCGGGCTGGACCGGCCCATCGGGTTCGAGATCCAGGTCGAGACGCCCCAGGCGGTGCTCGGTCCCGACGGCAGCGCGCTCGTCGCCCGGATGGTGCACGCGTCGTCCGGCCGGTGCACCGGCCTGCACTACGGCACGTACGACTACTCGGCCTCGCTCGGCATCGCGGCGCAGCACCAGGCCATGGACCACCCGGCGGCCGACCACGCCAAGGCGGTGATGCAGGTGGCCGCCGCCGAGACCGGGGTGCGCCTGTCGGACGGGTCGACGAACGTGCTGCCCGTGGGATCACCGGATGCCGTCGCCTCCGCCTGGTCGCTGCACCACCGCCTCGTCGGGCGGTCGCTCGCCCGGGGCTACTACCAGGGCTGGGACCTCCACCCGGCACAGCTCCCGTCGCGCTACGCCGCGACGTTCGCCTTCTACCGCAACGGGTTCCAGCAGGCGGCCGCGCGCCTTGGCGACTACCTCGGGCAGCGGGACTCCGCCTTCATGGACGAGCCGGCGACGGCGCGGGCCCTGGCCGACTTCGTGCTGCGGGGGGTCGACTGCGGCGCCATCGAGGCTGCCGACGCTGTCGAGCGCTGCGGCGCGTCGCGTGCGGACCTCGAGCGCCTGGCGCGTCGCGCCTGACCGCGGTCCGGGAGGCCGGATGACCGGTTCGCGAGACGGATGCGCCGAGATGGTTGACGCTCGCGAGGACGATCCCTAGCCTTCCATTATTCGATAATGTACTTCCACATCACGGAATTTGAGACCGGGCTCGATCTTCGCCCCATCGCGACGCCGACAACGGCACCCTGTTGGGAAGGCAGCGTCGCGTACAGAACCGCCAAACCTCGACAACGGAGTTGAACCATGAGCATCGTTCTGGGCCCGAACCAGTACGGCAAGGCAGAGAACCGGGTCGTGCGCATCACGCGCGACACGGCCCGCCACGAGATCACCGACCTCAACGTCTCGACGTCCCTGCGGGGCGACTTCGACGACGCGCACGTCACCGGTGACCAGTCGAAGATCCTGCCGACCGACACCCAGAAGAACACCGCGTTCGCCTGGGCCAAGAAGCACGGCGTCGCCTCCCCCGAGGACTACGCCCTCGCGCTCGCGCACCGCTTCCTCGACGCCGCGCCCGCGGCGACCGCCGCCCGGATCGAGGTCGAGCAGTACGCCTGGGACCGCATCCCCGTCGGCGGCGCGGGCCACGACCACGCGTTCGTCCGTCGCGGCGGTGACATCCGCACGACGGTCGTCACGCTCGAGCGCGGTCCGGAGGGCCAGGAGCCCACGCCGCACGTCATCTCGGGCCTGAAGGACCTCGTCGTGCTCAAGTCGACCGGCTCGGAGTTCAAGGGCTACCTCAAGGACGAGTACACGACGCTCGCCGAGGCCGACGACCGCATCCTCGCCACCTCGCTCGTCGCGCGCTGGCGCCACACGAGCACGGACGTCGACTGGAACAAGGCGTACGACAGCGTCCGCGACACCCTCCTCGAGCTCTTTGCGACGACCTACAGCCGCGCGCTGCAGGAGACCCTGCACGCCATGGGCCAGGCGGTCCTCGAGCGCCACCCCGACGTCGCCGAGATCCGCTTCTCCGCGCCGAACAAGCACCACTTCCTCGTCGACTTCTCCCGCTTCCCGGACGTCGAGAACCACGGCGAGGTCTTCATCGCCGCCGACCGCCCGTACGGCCTCATCGAGGCCTCGGTCCTGCGCGACGACGTGCCCGCCGCACCGGAAGCCTGGCTCGCGACGCCGGGCTTCTGCTGAGGACCCGCCATGAGCGCCACCGCCACCACCGAGCGTCCCCGCCGGTCCCGCCACCCCGTCGACGAGGTGCTGCCCGCACCGAAGCTCTTCGTCTACGGCTTCCAGCACGTGCTGGCCTTCTACGCCGGCGCCGTCATCGTGCCCATCCTCCTCGCAGGCGCCATCGACCTGAGCACCGAGGAGCTCATCCACCTCATCAACGCCGACCTCTTCACGTGCGGCATCGCCTCGATCATCCAGTCGATCGGGTTCTGGAAGGTCGGGGTTCGGCTCCCCTTGCTGCAGGGCGTGACCTTCACCGCCGTGTCGCCGATGATCGCCATCGGGCTCGCCGCCGGCGGCGGCACCGAGGGCCTGCTCGTCATCTACGGGGCGGTCATCGTCGCAGGCCTGTTCACCTTCTTCCTCGCGCCGTACTTCAGCCGGCTCATCCGGTTCTTCCCGCCCGTGGTCACGGGCTCGGTCATCCTCATCATCGGCATCGCGCTGCTGCCCGTCGCCGCAGCGGACGCCGTGGGTGGCGCCGGACCCGACGGCGACCCGTCGAGCGGCCGCAACATGGCCTACGCCCTCGGCACGCTCGCGCTCATCGTCGTCATCCAGCGCGTCTTCAAGGGCTTCATGGCCACCGTCGCGGTGCTCGTCGGCCTCGTCGCCGGCACGCTCGTCGCATGGCTGCTCGGCGACGCCCACTTCGACGCGGTCGGGCAGTCGAGCTGGTTCGGCGTCACGACGCCCTTCTTCTTCGGCTGGCCGAAGTTCTCCTTCGCCGCCATCGTCTCGATGGTCGTCGTCATGCTGATCACGGCCGTCGAGACCACCGGCGACGTCTTCGCGACCGGCGAGATCGTCGAGAAGCGCATCGAGCGTGAGGACATCGCGCGCGCCCTGCGGGCCGACGGCGTGGCCACCACCCTCGGCGGCATCCTCAACTCCTTCCCGTACACCTGCTTCGCCGAGAACGTCGGGCTCGTGCGCCTCACCCGGGTCAAGAGCCGGTACGTCGTCGCTATGGCCGGGCTCATCATGATCGCCATCGGGCTCATCCCCAAGGCCGGTGCGATCGTGGCCGGGATCCCACACCCCGTCCTCGGTGGCGCGGCCCTCGCGATGTTCGCCACCGTCGCAGTCGTCGGCATCCAGACCCTGACGCGGGTCGACTTCCACGACCACCGCAACGTCGTCATCGTCGGCACGAGCGTGGGCCTGGCCATGTACGTCACGGCACAGCCCGACGTGTCCAAGGCCGTGCCCGAGTGGGCCCAGATCATCCTCGGGTCCGGCATCACGCTCGGCAGCATCACCGCGATCCTGCTCAACGTCGTGTTCCACCACGTCGGCCGGCGGCGCGGACCGGCCGTGGCCGGCACGCCCGGCAACCTCATCCGGCTCTCCGAGGTCAACGAGATGTCGCGGGAGCAGTTCGTCGAGACGTTCCACTCGCTCTTCCAGGGGCCGAGCTGGGTCGTCGAGAGGGCCTACGACCAAAGGCCGTTCAGCGACACCAACGACCTCCGGCAGGCGTTCCAGGAGGCGCTCTTCACCGCGACCCCGGAGGAGCAGCGCCGGCTCATCGACTCCTACCCCGAGCTCGGGGCCGAGAGCGTCGCCGGTGGCGACGAGGGCGAGCTGTCGCTCAAGGACCAGGCCGCGCTCGGGCTCACCCGCCTCGACGAGAAGAGCCACGACGAGCTGTTCGACCTGACCTCGCAGTACCGCGACCGGTTCGGCTTCCCGCTCGTGACGTGCGTCCGCGACCGCGACTCGTACGCGCAAGTGGTACGCCACGGCTGGGAGCGGCTCAACAACTCCCCCAGCCAGGAGCATGCCGCCGCGCTCGTCGAGATCAGCAAGATCGCCGCCTACCGCTTCGACGACCTCGTCGCCGACGCCAACCCGGTGCACAGCGCCCGGCAGCGGATCGTCGACGTGGACCAGATGGCATGAGCGAGCAGACCGAGGTGGGGCACGCCCGCCCCGCGGCAGGGATCGTCGCGTTCAACGAGGCCGCCGCCGACGAGCTGGGGCCGCGACTGCACGCGTGTCTGGGCGTCGACCGGTGGGTCGAGGAGGTGCTTCGCGGACGGCCGTACGCCGACCGCGAAGCCCTCCTCGGGGTCGCCGACCGGGCGGCCCGCGAGCTCGACGACGCCGAGCTCGTGTCGGCCCTGGCCGGGCATCCGCGCATCGGCGAGCGGGCCAGCGCGCCCGAGCACGACGCCGCCCAGTCGGCGAGGGAGCAGGCCGGCGTCGACCGGAACGACGCGGAGGTGGCAGGTGCACTCGCGGAGGGCAACGCGGCCTACGAGGCGCGCTTCGACCGCGTCTTCCTCATCCGTGCCGCCGGACGCTCGGCCGCCGAGATCCTCGCGGAGCTGCGGCGCCGCCTCGGCAACGACGACGCGACCGAGCGCACCGAGACCGTCGACCAGCTGCGCCAGATCGCGCTGCTGCGGCTGGAAGGACTCCTCTGATGGGCACCCTCAGCACCCACGTGCTCGACACGAGCGCGGGCCGTCCGGCCGAAGGGGTGGCGGTCGAGCTCCGCTCCGCGGACGGCTCGCTCGTGGGGCGGGGGCGGACCGACGCCGACGGCCGGGTCGGCAGCATCGGGCCCGACCGGCTCGATGCGGGCGACTACACGCTGCGCTTCGACACGGCTGCGTACTTCGCGACGAGCGGCACGACGGGCTTCTACCCCGAGGTGACGATCGCCTTCACGGTGGCCGACGCGGGCCAGCACTACCACGTGCCCCTGCTGCTCAACCCGTTCGGCTACTCCACCTACCGCGGCAGCTGAGCGAGACGCGTGGCGCGTGCCACGCGACCGCCACGTACGGCACCAGACGCAGGGCCCCAGCGAAATCAGCTGGGGCCCTGCGCACTTCGCCGTTCCCTGCCTGAAGACCAATCGGCGAGACGGTCGCCGCCGGACCTTGACCCGAGCCCACCGACGTCCCTACAGTTTTGCATATCGGAATCTGTTTTCCACTATTCGGAAGAGTGAACATGTCGACGCTGACCCATCACCACGGCCTCCGCTACCTGGCGAACTGCTCGATGCTCTTCACCGAGCGGCCCCTCCTCGAGCGGCCCGCCGCCGCCCGCGCGGCCGGCTTCGACACCATCGAGCTCTGGTGGCCCTGGCCCGACCAGCCGGTCCCCGCCGACCGCGACGTCGACGCGCTCGTGGCCGCCGTGCAGGACGCCGGCGTGCACCTCGCCGGGCTCAACTTCTTCGCCGGCGACCTCGCCGGGCCCGACTGCGGCGTCCTGTCGATCCCCTCGCGCTCGGAGCAGTTCCGCGACAACCTCGACGTCACCGTCGGTATCGGCGAGCGTCTCGGCACCCGCGCGTTCAACGCGCTTTTCGGCAACCGCGTCGACGACGCCGGGCCGGAGGAGCAGGACGCCCTGGGCCGGGAGAACATCGCCCTGGCCGCCCGCGCAGCCGCCCGCATCGGCGCCACCGTGCTCGTCGAGCCGGTGAGCGGGCCCAAGCCCTACCCGCTGCGCACCGCGGCCGACGCCGTCGCCGTCGTCGACGACGTGCGCGCCGCAGGAGCCGGCAACGTCGGCCTCCTCCTCGACCTCTTCCACCTCGCGAACAACGGCGACGACGTCGAGGCGGCCATCACGACGTACGCCGACCGCATCGCCCACGTGCAGGTCGCCGACTGGCCCGGTCGCGGCGCGCCCGGGAGCGGGCGGCTCGACCTGGAGGGCCTTCTGTCCCGGGTCGCCGCCACGGGCTACGACGGCTACGTCGGCCTCGAGTACAAGCCGACCACGACGACCCTCGAGAGCCTCGCCGCCTTCGGCGAGCTCACCACCCCGCGCCCGGCCTGAGCGCACCGAGCGCACACGGCGAACCCGTCCCGTCCCGTCCCGTCACCACCGTCCCACCTCGAAGGAGACCGACATGTCCACCATCGCCTTCATCGGCCTCGGCATCATGGGCAGCCCGATGTCCGTGCACCTCGCCCGCGCCGGTCACGACGTCGTCGGCTACAACTTCACTCCCGACCGCTACGGCCCCCTCGAGGAGGCCGGCGGCCGCGGCTCCGGCTCGATCGCCGAGGCCGTCAAGGCAGCCGACGTCGTCGCCGTCATGGTCCCGGACTCCCCCGACGTCCAGGCGGTGCTCCTCGGCGACGACGGTGTCTTCGCCAACGCCCAGCCGGGGACGCTCGTCATCGACTTCTCCTCGATCAGGCCCGACGTCACGGCCGAGCTTGCGAAGCAGGCGCAGGACAAGGGCTTCCGCCTGCTCGACGCCCCGGTCTCGGGCGGCGAGGCCGGCGCCGTCAACGCCACCCTCTCGATCATGGTGGGCGGCGCGGCCGAGGACTTCGCTGCGGCCCAGCCGATCCTCGACGCCGTCGGAGGCACCGTCGTCCACGTCGGTGGCAACGGTGCCGGACAGACCGTCAAGGCGGCCAACCAGCTCGTCGTCGCGGCCAACATCGAGGCTCTCGCCGAGGCCATCGTCTTCCTCAAGGCCTACGACGTCGACCTCGACGCGGCGCTCACTGTGCTCGGCGGAGGCCTGGCCGGCTCCAAGGTCCTCGACCAGAAGCGCGGCAACATGCTCGAGGAGTCCTTCGCCCCGGGCTTCCGGATCGACCTGCACCACAAGGACATGGGCATCGTCAGCTCGGCCGCGCGCGAGGCCGGTGTCGTGCTGCCCCTCGGCAGCCTCGTCGCCACGCTCATGGCCGCGGCCCGCGCCAACGGTGACGGCGGCCTCGACCACTCCGGCCTGCTCCGCGGCGTCCAGCGCCTGTCCGGGCAGCCCACCCCCTGACCTCAAACGACCCCGCGCGCCCGACCCGGGCGCCCCACGCAAGGACACGAACATGGCACGCATGACTGCAGCGCAGGCCGCGGTGGAGATCCTCAAGAAGGAGGGCATCACCAACGTCTTCGGCCTGCCCGGCGCCGCGATCAACCCGTTCTACAAGGCGATGCAGACCCAGGGGGGCCTGCACCACACGCTCGCCCGCCACGTCGAGGGCGCCTCGCACATGGCCGAGGGCTGGACCCGTGCGAAGGCCGGCAACATCGGCGTCTGCATCGGCACGAGCGGACCCGCCGGCACCGACATGATCACCGGCCTCTACTCGGCCGGCGCCGACTCGATCCCGATCCTGTGCATCACCGGCCAAGCGCCCGTCGCCAAGCTGCACAAGGAGGACTTCCAGGCGGTCGACATCGCCTCGATCGCCAAGCCGCTGACGAAGATGGCCGTCACCGTGCTCGAGCCCGCCCAGGTGCCCGGCACGTTCCAGCAGGCCTTCCACCTGATGCGCTCCGGCCGTCCCGGCCCGGTGCTCATCGACCTGCCGATCGACGTCCAGATGACCGAGATCGAGTTCGACGTCGACACCTACGAGCCGCTGCCGGTCTACAAGCCGGCCGCGACCCGGGCCCAGGTCGACAAGGCGCTCGACCTGCTCGAGGCCTCGGAGCGCCCGCTCATCGTCGCCGGCGGCGGCATCGTCAACGCCGACGCCGCCGACCTGCTCGTCGAGCTCGCCGAGCTGACCGGCGTCCCGGTCGTGCCGACGCTCATGGGTTGGGGCACGATCCCCGACGACCACGCGCTCAACGCCGGCATGGTCGGCCTGCAGACGAGCCACCGCTACGGCAACGCGACGCTGCTCGCGTCGGACTTCGTGCTCGGCATCGGCAACCGCTGGGCCAACCGCCACACCGGCGACCTCGAGACGTACACCGACGGGCGCACCTTCGTGCACGTCGACATCGAGCCGACGCAGATCGGACGCGTCTTCGCCCCCGACTACGGCATCGTGTCCGACGCGAAGGCCGCCCTCGAGCTCTTCGTCGAGGCCGCCCGGGAGCGCCGCGACGCCGGCACGCTCGCCGACCGGTCCGCCTGGGCGGCCGAGTGTGCCGAGCGCAAGCGCACCCTGTGGCGCAAGACGAACTTCGACGCCGTGCCGATCAAGCCACAGCGGGTCTACCAGGAGATGAACACGGCCTTCGGCAAGGACGTGCGCTACGTCAGCACCATCGGGCTGTCGCAGATCCAGGCCGCCCAGCTGCTCCACGTCTACGACCCCCGGCACTGGATCAACGCCGGCCAGGCCGGCCCGCTCGGCTGGACCGTGCCGGCCGCGCTCGGCGTCGCCACGGCCGACCCCGACTCGACCGTCGTCGCCCTCTCCGGCGACTACGACTTCCAGTTCATGATCGAGGAGCTGGCGGTCGGGGCGCAGTTCAACATCCCCTACATCCACGTGCTCGTGAACAACGCCTACCTCGGCCTGATCCGGCAGGCCCAGCGCGGATTCGACATGGACTACTGCGTGCAGCTGTCCTTCGACAACATCAACGCGCCCGAGGTCAACGGCTACGGCGTCGACCACGTCAAGGTCGCGGAAGGCTTGGGCTGCAAGGCGATCCGGGTGTTCGAGCCGGACGGCATCCTGCCCGCGCTCGAGCAGGCCAAGAAGCTGCTCGTCGAGCACCGCGTGCCGGTCGTCGTCGAGGTCATCCTCGAGCGCGTCACCAACGTGTCGATGGGCACCTCCATCGCCGGCATCACCGAGTTCGAGGAGCTCGCGACGAGCGACCTCGACGCCCCGACCGCCCTCTACGCCAACCTCGACTGAGGAGTCACGCCGTGCCCCGCGTCGTCATCGCCCCGGACAAGTTCCGCGGGTCGCTCACCGCCACCGAGGTCGCAGCGCACCTCGCGGCCGGCCTGCGCGCCGCGGCGCCCGGCGTCGAGGTGACCCTCGTTCCCGTCGCCGACGGGGGCGAGGGCACCGTCGAGGCCGCGGTCGCCGCGGGATACGACCGCGTCCCGGCCGTGGCCACCGGGCCGACCGGCGCTCCGGTCGAGACCGCCTGGGCGCGACGCGGGAGCGACGCGGTGGTCGAGCT
>JAEXXY010000280.1 GCA_023451855.1 Actinomycetes bacterium | reverse complement strand
GACCTCCCCGGGGCGGCCGGCCCGGCGGCGAGGACGCGTCAGCGTGACGTCGTGGAGGCGTTCCTCGCGGCCTCCCGCGGCGGCGACTTCGCGCGGCTGCTCGAGCTGCTCGATCCCGGTGTCATCGTCCGGTCCGACGCGGCCGCGGCCCTCATGGGCTCGCCCGCCGAGGTGCGTGGCCCCGAGGCCGTCGCCGCGATGTTCGACGGACGCGCCCGCGGCGCCCGCCTCGCGACGTTCGACGGCCGCGTCGGTGCGGTGTGGACGCTGCACGGGGTACCGAAGGTCGCCTTCGCCTTCACCGTCGAGGACGGGCACGTCGTCGGCATCGACCTGCTCGCCGACGAGGCCCGCCTCGACGCGCTCGCCATCGACTACCTGTGAGGCTCAGCCCTGCTGGGTCTGCTCGGCCTGTTGGGCCTGCCGCTGTGCTTCGGCGGCCCACTCGGCGACGCGTCGGGCGCTCTCCTGTTCGGAGAGGTCCTCGACGCGCGTCATGACGCTCCAGCGGACCCCGAACGGGTCGCGCAGGCTGGCGTACCGGTCGCCCGAGACGAAGTCGGTGGCCGGCTCGCGCAGGGTCGCGCCCGCGGCGAGTGCCCGGTCGACGACGGCGTCGACGTCGGGGCAGTAGAGGCCGAGGGAGTAGCAGTCGTCCTCGCCCTCGGGCGGCGCGACGAGGTGGTAGGCGGGCACGGGCTCGCCGAGCTGGAGGTGGCCGTTGCCGAGGTCGAGCTCGGCGTGGACGACCGTGCCGCCCATCTCGGTGACGTCGACGACGCGGGCCCCGAAGACGTCGGCGTAGAAGCGGATCGCCTCGGCGGCGCGCGGCACGGCGATGAAGGGGGTGAGGCTCGTCGACCCGTGCGGGACGCCGTTCGTCGTGTGGGCCCCGGTGGCCGCCCGGTTGGGTGTGCTGGTGCTGGGAGTCGCGGTCTCGCGCGCGGTGTCGGTCATGACCTCGACGCTAAGGCCCGGATGCGCTGTGCGGCTTGAACATTCGCGACACCTCCTCGCCCGTTCCGCTCGACAAACCGGTTGTGCCCGGGTGCGGCGTCTGGTTGCGTGTCCGGCGTCGTCGCCCGCGAGCAAGGAGCCCACCATGACCCGGTCATCCGGAACCGTTCTCGTCACCGGCGTCGGGAGGCGGCGCTCCATCGGCACCGCGATCGCCCTCGGGCTGGCGGCCGACGGGCACCACCTCGTCCTGCACCACTGGCGCCCGTACGACGACCGCGTGGGCTACGAGCAGGGCGCCGACGACCCGGCGGACGTCGCAGAGGAGTGCCGCGGCCTCGGTGTCCGCGTCGAGCTGGTCTCGTCCGACCTCGCGGACCCCGATGCGCCGGAAGCCTTGGTGGCACAAGCGGTCTCGGCGTTCGGTGGACCGCTGCGCGGCGTCGTCATGTCGCACTGCGAGTCGGTCGACAGCTCGGTCACGTCGACGAGCCTCGAGTCCTGGGAGCGGCACTTCGCCGTCAACGCCCGCGCCGCCTGGCTGCTGCTGCGCGCCGTCGCCGACCGGCTGCCGGAGCAGGCCGACCCCGACGAGTCCGTCACCAGCGTCGTCACGCTGACGAGCGACCACACGGCGAACAACCTGCCGTACGGTGCGAGCAAGGGGGCGCTCGACCGCGTCGTCATCGCCGCGGCGGTCGAGCTCGGGCGCCGCGGGCTGCGCGCCAACGTGCTCAATCCCGGCCCGATCGACACCGGCTGGATGACCGAGGAGATCCGCGCCCTCGGGACCGCCGAGACCCCCGCCGGGCGCCTCGGACGACCGTCCGACACGGCCGACCTCGTGCGCTTCCTCCTGTCGCCGCAGGGCGGCTGGGTCACCGGGCAGCTGCTCCACAGCAACGGCGGTTTCAACGCCGGCTGAGCCCAGGGCACAGGCGTGAGGCTGGCACGTTGCGGCCGCGGATCGTCCGCAACCGGTCCTAGCCTTCAGGTCATGACCGACGCACCTGCAGCCACCGCCCCCTCGACCGGCGAGCTCGCCGCTTTCCTCCCGCCACCGGCGCACCCACCGGTCGCCGGCACCGAGGTCGAGATGCTCCTCGGCGAGCTCGAGCGGGTCCGCGGCTACGTGCGCTGGAAGTGCAGCGGCGTCGACGCCGAGGGGATGCGCAAGCGGCTCGGCCCGTCCGCCCTGACGCTCGGGGGGCTGCTCAAGCACCTGGCGCTCGTCGAGGACCACTGGTTCGGCGTCCGGCTGCACGGCCGGCCGGCGAGCGAGCCGTGGGCGTCGGTCGACTTCGACGCCGACCCGGAGTGGGAGTTCCGCACCGCGGCGGACGACTCCCCCGACGAGCTGCTCGCCCTGTGGGAGACCTCGTGCGACCGGTCGCGGCGGTGGCTCGCCGAGGCCCTGGCCGACGGCGGCCTCGACCACCCGGCGGCCTTCACGTGGCGCGACGGCCGGCCGCCCGACACGCGTCGGATCGTCGTCGACATGGTCGAGGAGTACGCGCGGCACGTCGGCCACATCGACCTGCTCCGTGAGAACGTCGACGGCCTGACCGGCGAGGACCCCGAGGTCTGAGCCACGCCAGGCGGGCCGGCCAGGCGCCCGTCCGGCGTGCGGTGTGACGAAGCGCTCGCTCGGGGCCGCTCGGGCACTACGGCACGCGTCGTATCGTCGGACGGGTGGCAGACGGGACGCGTGCAGCAGTCGTGCTCGGGTCGGGCGGAGCCCGCGGCTACGCCCACATCGGGGCGCTCGAGGTGCTCGCCGAGCGGGGCATCGAGGTGGTGGCGATCGCCGGCACGTCGATGGGGGCGCTCGTCGGCGGCCTCGCCGCGGCAGGCCGCCTCGAGCAGTACACCGAGTGGGCACGCAGCCTGACCCAGCGCGAGGTGTGGCGCCTGCTCGACCTCAACCTCACGGTGTCCGGCGGCGCCATCCGGGCCGAGCGCATCATCGCCCGCGTCGGCGAGATCCTCGACGGCGCGACGATCGAGAGCCTGCCGATCCCGTTCACCGCCGTGGCCACCGACATCAACGCCCGCCGCGAGGTGTGGTTCCAGCGCGGCCCGGTCGAGCACGCGATCCGGGCCTCGATCGCGATCCCCGGCGTCATCACCCCGGCCGTCATCAACGGGCGGGTCCTCGTCGACGGCGGCCTCATCAACCCGATCCCCATCGAGCCGACGGCCGCCGCGCCCGCCGACCTCACCATCGCGGTGTCGCTGTCGGGCATGCGGTCCTCGGCCGGCACCGCGACGCCCGTCAAGGAGTCCTCGGAGCAGCGCCCGCACGAGGAGTGGACGAGTCGGCTGCGGCGCAGCGCCGCCGAGGTGCTCGACTCCGAACGGGTCCGGGCGATCACCGGCCGCTTCTCGCACGGCCGCGACGTCGACGCCGAGCTGACGATCCCGCCCGACGCGGCCGAGCTCGTGCCGCCTGCGCCGCAGACCCCGACCGAGGCCCTCGTCACCGGGCGGGCGGACATCGGCACCGTCGACCTGCTCAACATGAGCTTCGACACGATGAGCGCCCTCATCTCCCGCTACCGGATGGCGAGCAACCCGCCCGACGTCCTCGTCACCGTCCCGTCCAACGCGGTGCGCACGCTCGACTTCCACCGGGCCGCGGAGATGATCGAGCTGGGCCGGCAGCTGACCACCGAGGCCCTCGACAGCGCCGGGTACTGAGGCGCGTCCGCCGCCCGTCAGTCCACGCGTCAGTCCACGCGTCAGTCCGGTGCAGTCTGGTCGGCCGCGAAGCACACCGCGGCCCGACCCAGGACGACGGCCTGCTCGCCACCGGAGTCGGCGCTCTTGAAGTCGTTCGCCAGGTCCATGATCTGCCCTCGGTAGGAGTAGGCGTTGGGGAACTGGTCCCGGATCACCGCCCAGGCCTCGTCCGGGTCCTGCTCCACGTCGTACGCGGTCCAGAGGTCGCACCCGGCCTTGACCACCTCGGCACGGTCCTCGACCGGCACGGACGAGACGCGGCTGAGGAACGACTCCGCCTCGGTCCGCACTTGTTCCGAGGTCACGGTCACCACGGCGGGAACCTCTGGCACCCACTTGCTGTGCGCGAGTCCGGCGAGGTCGTCGGCGTGCTGGCCCGCCGCGCGCACCAGGTCGTCAACCGCGCCGCAGCCGGCCACTGCACCAAGCGACAGAGCCGCTGCCGCCACTGCCCCGACGAGAACTCGCATGGCCCTCACCCCCGGCACCAGTGTGGCCCCGCCATGACGCGGGTACCCGGTTTTCGGCTGGCCGGCTGTCGGTGCGAGCCTGTCGAATGGGTCCGTGGTACTCCTGCACGCCGACGCCGACGCGTTCTTCGCCTCCGTCGAGCAGCGCGACGACCCGCGGCTGCGCGGGCGCCCGATGGTCGTGGCCCACGAGGTCGTCGCATGCCCGTCCTACGAGGCGCGGGCCCTCGGCATCAACGCCGGGATGCCGACGCGTATGGTGGCCCGCCGCTGGCCCGAGGTGCTCGTCGTCGGCTACCGCGACGGGGTGTACGAGGAGGCGTCGCGGGCGCTCTTCGAGGTGTTCCACCGCTACACGCCACTCGTCGAGCCAGGCTCGATCGAGGAGGCTTTCCTCGACGTCACCGACCGCGACCGCGGCGACCCGGCCGGGATGGCTGCCGCACTGCGGCGCACGGC
>JAEXXY010000238.1 GCA_023451855.1 Actinomycetes bacterium | reverse complement strand
ACGCCGAACCCCGGAGGCATGAGGCCGTGGTCGAGGGCGAAGACGACGACGGGCGCCAGCTGCTCGCGCGCCTCGGCCAGCGAGCACTCGGCCGCCCGGAGGTCGTCGCGCAGCCGCTCCCCCGCCGCGAGCAGGGAGCGCAGCGCCACCGAGCGCTCGAACTCTCGGCGCCGCGTCTCGACGCGTGAGGCGGACGCCGCGTCGATGCCCCGACGCGCGGCGGCGAGCTCGGCGGCCAGCGCGCGCAGGGCGTTCTCGGCGTCGGGGCTGCTCATCTCACGGTAGGCCTCGGCAGCACCGTCGAGGTGCCCGCCGACCACGTCGGCGTAGCCCAGGTCGTTGCCGACGTAGGCGCGCATCGCGGTGGTCGAGGACTCGAGGAGGGTCTCGAACCGGTTCACCCGGTCGTGCAGGAACGGTTGCATGTCACTCGAACTCCACGATCGTCGAGGTCGCACCCGACTCGTCGGTGACCGAGCGCAGGTAGAACGCCTCCTCGAGCAGCTCCGCCGAGACGGTGAAGACGCTCGAGTCGGTGCTGCCGTTCTTGACGACGTTCGTCTCGGGGTTGATGAGCAGGTTGTCGATCTGGGTCTTGTCGATGACGGTGCGCGAGCGGACCAGCTCGAGCACCTCGTCACCGGTCTGGGCGAGCAGCTGCTCGCGCGGGTCGGCCGCGACGGCGTCGGTGGGCCCGGACGGCGCCTCGGCGTCGATCGCGGCCCAGAAGATCCTGCTCCACATGACGGCGACGATCGTGTCCGGACGCAGCGGGTCGGGGTTGGCGACGAGCTGCTGGTGGAACTCGACGGCAAGCGCCTTGACGTCACCGAGTCCGCGCTCCGCGTCGTCTTGGGCAACGCGCTCGGTGTCATTGGTGACGTCGCGGTCGACCGGAATCGGCTTCGGCGGCAGCAGGATCGGGATGTCGAGCTTGCCCGGCATCACCGGCCCGACCTTGCCGGGGAAGCCCGGGAGCGGCGGGCTGACCAGCCGCGCCCGGGCCTCCGCAGCACGCTGCTGCATGGCCGCGACGAAGTCCTCGAGGGTCATGTCGAAGCGGAGCGTCTGGGTGAACCGCGCGCCCGAGATGAGCACGGGGATCGTCAGGTCCATCTTCGGCACCTTGAACCGGGGCACCGCGAAGTGACGCATCACCTCGTCGGCCGCGTACCGCTCGGCCACCACCCTCGAGTAGTGGTCGGCCATCTCACGGGCCCGGATCATCTCGAGCAGGATGTACCCGGTGTAGTCGCCCAGCGTGACCTCGGCCACGGGACCCTCCTTCGTCGCGTTGTCGTGCAGTGGATCTCAGTGGATCTCAGTGGATCTCAGTGGATCTCGGTGGATCTCACGGTCAGGCCGCGAGCATCCCGAGGACCTTCTCGAGGCCGGCCGGCATCTCGTCCTGGACCGCCTTGACGTTGACGTTGAGGGCGTACTCCTTCTTGACCTCGACGTTGGTGGCCGTCTTGCGCTGGTAGGACGCGGACACCTTGAAGTTCACCGGACCCCAGGATCCGCCCGCCTCGACCCCCACGCCGATCGAATCCGACGCGCTCGAGCTCTCGACGGGGTTGAGCTTGACGTTGAAGTCGATGACCACCTGCTCGATCCGCAGCGAGGGGATCGGCAGCATCGCGAGGAGCGGCACGCGCAGGGCGACGTTCTTGGACACGTCGTGCCCCTCGGAGTCGACGTCCTTGCGGGTGTGCGTGAAGTCGACCATGACAAGCTCGCGCTTGCCGCCCGGGCTGTCGGCGGCCGTGAAGCCGACCTTGTTGATGAAGTCGATCGTCGCGAGCGACGAGGCGACCTGCGCGTCGACGGCGGCCTGGAGCGGGCCACCGATCATCTTGCGGAAGTCGATGTTGTTCAGCTCGCTCGTGAAGCTCGTCGACGGCGCGCGGTCGACGCCGCGGTCGCTCGCGAGTGCCTTGTCGGCGATGTCCGACGCGGTGCGCATGGCGAGCGACGCACCCTCGGCCCCTGCAGCGTCCTGCTGCGCGGCGACGTCGGTGCTGGGCCGGCGCTTGGCGCCCTGCCCGGAGGTGGACCTGGACTCGGCCATCTGTCGTTCCTTTCGTGGGGCTCCCCTGGGAGATCTGGGCGGCCGCGTCGTCGCGACCGCGGTGGCGCGAGATCCCCTGGGATGTCGCACCATCCGGGGACAAAGAGGTACGAACCGGGCCGCTGATACAGCCCGACGGCCCGCGGTGTCAGGCGGGCGCGGCGATCGGCGTCAACAGCTGGCGGCCGGCGAGGCCCACGGTGCGCGACAGCGTCGCGAGGTACTCGCTCCGCAGCGGCTCGACGCCCTCGAGCGACCAGAGCACCCCGGCGTTGGTCCAGGCGGCGTCGCGGGCCCGGCCGAGGCTCCAGGCGCCGACGAGGTCGGCGACCGGCCCTGCCACCCGCTCGTCGACCTCGAGGGCCAGCCCGTCGAGGAAGGATCGACGGACGTCGTCCTGCACCTCGGCGAGCAGGGCGGTGACGCGCTGGTAGTCCTCCTCGACGCCGGGGCTGTCGGGGCGCAGGCCGAGCTGGCGACAGGTACGCACGACGGCGATCGGCAGGTCGTGGTTGATGTGGGCGTTCATACCGGCTACAGCGAACTGGATGGCGAGCACGTCGGTGCGAGAACGGGACTCGAACAGCGGCAGCCACGCGTCCGTCGGCGTCGGGGCGGCCACCGCCTCGAGCCACAGCCCGGCGAAGACGAGGTCGAGACGCGTCATCGTCGCGGGGTCGCGGAACCAGCCCTGGCCGATCCGGTCGCGGACGAGCTCGGTCACCCGCAGGTACATGTCGCTGAAGGCGCGCACACCGTCGCCGGCCGGCAGGCCGGCGTCGATCTCGCGCATCCGGGCCACGAGGGCATCGACGGTCGCGAGCTGCCCGGGCGGCACGGGCTCGAGCGAAGGGTTGCCGGGCCGGTCGAGGCCGAGGCGGGTGCGCACCGCCCCGAGCACGTCCGAGAACCAGCCCATGCCCAGACGGTAGACCCTCGGCGAGCCGCGGCTCAGCGGCTCAGCGGTAGTGCTCCTCGTCGACGGTGGCGAGGCGTGAGGGGTGCAGCTGCCCGCCGAGGCCGTAGAACCGCTGGAAGCTCATGACGAGGGGTCGCCACCGGTCGGGGTCGATGCGGTTCGGGTGACCCTCCGCACGGACCGCGGGGTGCACGTGGACGCGGACGACCTGTGCGACGACGAGCGCGTGGTCGGTCTCGTGCACCGACTCGACGCAGGCCTCCAGCGCCACGGGGCACTCGGCCGCGAAGGGCGCGGTGACGACGTCCGAAGCCACGGGCGTCAGGCCCGCGAGCCCGAACTTGTCGCGTTGGTGGCGGTAGCCGGCCGCCGCCTTCCACGCCGAGAGCCGCTCGGCGCCCGTCGTCAGGGCGAGCCGGTCGACGGCGTCGACCTGGTGCTGGCTCGGCAGGTTGACGACGAGCTCGCGGGTGCGGCGGAGGTTGGCGAGGGTCTGGGAGGCGAGCCCGAGCCCGAGCGTCGCGGTGTGGCCGAGCCAGAAGGCCGAGGAGAACGGTGCGAGGTTGGCGCTGCCGTCCTCGTTCGTCGTCGACACGAGGACGACGGGTGTGCCGAGGTAGAGGATCGCCGGGTCGATGGTGACGTGGGTGCTCACACCCGGTAGACGCCTCGGACCGCCGTGGTGTGAGGTCAGCCGGCGTGGAAGGCGGCGATCCGGTCGACCGCCTCGCCGACGGCGGCGCTGCCCGCGGCGAAGCTGAGGCGCACCGAGTGCTCGCCGGCGCGGTCGTCGAAGTCGACGCCGGGCGTGATGGCGACACCGGCCTCCTCGAGGAGCGCGGACGCGTAGGCCCGAGAGCCACCCCACCGCTCGAGCTGCGGGCCGAGGTCGGCCCAGTAGTAGAAGGCGCCGTCCGGCGGTGCGGACTCTCCCCAACCGAGGCGGGCTGCGTTGTCCAGCAACAGCTTCCGCGTGCGGGCGAACTCGGCCACGGCCTCGTCGCACTCGGCGTACGACTCCTCCGCGAACGCGGAGACCGCTGCGTACTGGGCCGGCGCCGGAGGGCACAGGGCGACGTTGCCGGCGAGCGCGTCGACGGGCCGGGCGAGGTCGGCGGGCAGGAGCAGCCAGCCGAGACGCCATCCGGTCATGCCCCAGTACTTGCTGAAGGAGGACACGACGATCGCCGAGTCGTCCGTCTCCCACGCGCACACCCCGCGCGGGTCCTGCGTGCCCGGCTCGGGGTAGGTGACGCCGTGGTAGATCTCGTCGCTGACCAGGCGCACGCCGTTGGCGGCGCACCACGTCGTGATCGCCGCGAGCTCGGCCCGGTCGACCATGGTGCCCGTGGGGTTGGCGGGCGAGGCGAGGACGAGCCCGGCCAGGGGCCCGTCGGCCTGGGCGGCGTCGAGCAGCCCGGGCGTCGGCTGGTAGCGGGTGTCGGGGCCGCAGTCGATCTCGACGACCTCGCAGCCGAGGGCGCGCAGGATGTTGCGGTAGGCCGGGTAGCCGGGTCGCGCCAGGGCGACGCGGTCGCCGGCCTCGAACGCGGCCAGGAAGGACAGCACGAACCCGCCCGAGGAGCCGGTCGTCACCGCGACCCGTGCCGGGTCGACGTCGACGCCGTACCAGCGGCCGTAGTGCGCGGCGATCTCGGCTCGCAGCTCGTGGGTGCCGAGGGCCGAGGTGTAGGTCAGCGGCCGTCCCGAGGCGTGGATCCGCGCGGCCGCCTCGGACACGAGCGTCGGCGCGCCTCCCGAGGGCTCCCCCGCGCAGAGCGACACCACGTCGCGGCCCTGCGCCCGCAGCACGGCGACGCGGTCGAGCACGTCCATGACCTCGAACGGCGGCACCTGCGAGCGCCGCGACGGACCGGGGTGGCGGGGTGCGTGGTTCACCCGGCCAAGTCTCCCCCACCGTCCACGCGACGAGACCGGCAGGTAACGAGTCGGTCACACGACCTCGCTACGCTGGTTGCCATGACGCTCGCCTACCACGCAGACTCCTCCACGCTCGCCGACAAGGAGGTGCTGACGTGGGAGGGCTTCGGCCAGGCCTGCCGCGAGCTCGGTGAGCTCGTCGCGTCCTCGAGCTTCCGCCCGGAGATCCTCGTCGCCGTCGCCCGCGGCGGCCTCCTGCCCGGTGGCGGCCTCGCCTACGCCCTCGGCCTCAAGCTGACCGACGCCATCAACGTCGAGTTCTACACCGACGTCGACGAGACGCTCCCCGACCCGGTCCTGCTCGCCCCGCACCTCGACACCGCGAGCCTCAAGGGCCGCCGGATCCTCGTCGTCGACGACGTGGCCGACTCCGGCCGCACCCTGGCCCTCGTCATGGACCTGCTCCACCAGCACGGCGCCGAGGCCCGCAGCGCGGTGCTCTACGGCAAGCCGCGCTCGGAGGTCACCCCCGACTACGTGTGGCGGGTCACCGACCAGTGGATCGTCTTCCCGTGGTCGGCCCAGCCCCCGGTGACGGCCGGCTTCCCCACCCCCGACGAGGACTGACCGCCTGCCCGGTTCGCACGAGGGCGGTCCGGACGTAGTGTGCAGAGCATGGACCTCGGACTGCACCTCGCCAACTTCACGTGGAGCGGCGGCTCCGCAACCTTCGTCGATGACCTCGTGCGCACGGCGCGCACCGCGGAGGAGGTCGGGTTCACCAAGCTGTCGGTCATGGACCACGTCTGGCAGATCCGCGGCGTCGGGCCCAAGGAGCACGAGATGCTCGAGGCCTACACGGCCCTCGGCTTCCTCGCCGCGGTCACCGAGCGCGTCGAGCTGCTCGCCTGGGTGACGGCCGCCGTGTACCGCGCGCCGGGCCTGCTCGCCAAGGAGGTCACGACGCTGGACGTCCTGTCGAAGGGTCGAGCCTGGCTCGGCATCGGCGCCGCGTGGAACGAGGAGGAGTGCGTCGGGCTCGGCCTCCCCTTCCCACCGACCGCCGAGCGCTTCGAGCGCCTCGAGGAGACGCTGCAGATCTGCCTGCAGATGTGGAGCGACAGCGTCGAGCCCTACGAGGGAAAGCACTACCGCCTCGGCAGCACCCTCAACTCGCCGCAGTCCGTCCAGCGCCCACACCCGCCGATCCTCATCGGCGGCGGCGGCGAGAAGAAGACGCTGCGGATGGTGGCCCAGTACGCCCAGGCCTGCAACCTGTTCGACTCCCCCGAGCTGCCCCACAAGCTCGACGTCCTCCGCCGGCACTGCGAGGCGCTGGGCCGCGACTACGACACGATCGAGAAGACCGTCCTGAGCCGGGTCGACCCCGACCCGGACACGGTCGACGCGACGCTCGAGCACCTGGCCGACCTCGCGGCGCTGGGCGTGACGCACGTGCACACGATGGCCGGCGACGGCTCGCGGACCGACTGGCTCGAGGTGTTCGGCGACCGGATCATCCCCGAGGCGAGGAAGCTGTGAGCCTCAGCTGAGGATGTCGGCCCGGCGGAAGCGTCGGTAGCCCAGCATCGTGAACCCGACCGCCCACACGAGCGACCACAGCGCGCCGTGGGTCACCGCGGTCCACTGCGGGTCGAGGGCGATGATGTCCTGCCACGCCCGGTTGTAGTGCCCCGGGAAGGCGTTGCGCCACGGGTCGAGCGCGTCGATCTGGTCGAGGATGCCCAGCACGATCGTGAAGAGCACCGCGCCGCCGACGGCGGCGAGGGGCGCGTCGGAGCGCACCCCGATCCAGAACGCGATCGCGGCCGTCGGCAGGAGCGTCACGAACACGTACGCCAGGGCGAGCGCGAGCCGCGGCAGCAGCTGCCCCCACGTCAGCGACTCTCCCGTCGGGCTCGTCAGCGGCGCCCAGCCGTAGGCGAGCCCGCCCACGAGCAGCGACCACCCGACGAGCAGGACCGCCGCCGCCACCGTCGAGGCCAGCCCGATGACGAGCTTGCTCGTGAGCATCCGTGACCGCCGCACCGGGGCGATGAGCAGGTAGCGCAGCGAGGACCACGACGCCTCCGCCGGCACGGAGTCGCCGCAGAAGAGCGCCGCGACGAGCACGAGCAGCAGCTCGGACGACGCGAAGAGCGTGAAGAGGGTGAAGTTGGCCGAGCCGTCCTGGGCGAGGTCGATGAACCGCGGAGCCGCACCCGGACGCGGCGGGTCGCCGAACGCGAAGGCGGCCACGAGGATGAGCGGCAGCGCCAGGACGAGCCCGAAGGCCACCTTGGTGCGACGTCGGCCCCACTGCCTCCCGAGCTCGGCCCGCCACGACAGCGGGTCGTGGACGCGCCTCACGGCCTCGACGCTCATCGGGCCCTCACCTGCCTCAGTCGGTCGACGAGCGACGCCGACTGGTCGCCCGCGCTGGTGCCGTTGCCCGACGCCGCCGCGGAGATGACGCCGAGGAACACCTCCTCGAGGTGGCGCCGGCTGCTGACGCCGACGACGGGCACCCCGGCCTCGACGGCGGCCTGCACGACGGCGGCGCGGTCGAGGTCGGCGACGACGACGAGACGCGTCGGGGTGTCGACGCGCACCTCGGTGACGCCGGGCGCGGCCTCCAGCGCGGTGGCGAGGTCGTGGAGGCGGTGCCGCTCGACGCCCTCCTCGACGTCGACGAGCGTCGTGTCCTGGCTGTCGACGAGGTCGGCGACGGGGCCCTGGGTGACGACGCGTCCGGCGTGCATGACGACGACGTGGGTGCACGTCATCTCGACCTCGGCGAGCAGGTGGCTCGACACGACGACGGTGCGCCCGGTGTCGGCGTAGCGGCGCAGGATCGGACGCATCGCGGCGATCTGCGGCGGGTCGAGGCCGTTCGTCGGCTCGTCGAGGACGAGCAGCTCGGGCAGGCCGAGCATCGCCTGGGCGATGCCGAGCCGCTGCTTCATGCCGTGGCTGTAGGACTTGACCGGACGGTCGACGGCGCCGCCGAGGGCCGCGACGTCGAGGGCCTCGTCGAGGTGGGCATCCTCGGGCGGACGGCCCGTGGCGCGCCAGTACGCCTCGAGGTTCTGTCGGCCGGTGAGGTGCGGCAGGAAGCCGGGCCCCTCGATGAGCGCCCCGACCCGGCCGAGCACGTCGGAGCCGGCCGACACCGGCTGCCCGAGCACGTGCACGGTTCCGGCGTCGGAGGAGATGAGGCCCATGACCATGCGCATCGTCGTCGTCTTGCCGGCGCCGTTGGGTCCGAGCAGCCCGACGACCTGGCCGCGCTCGGCCCGCCACGACACGTCGTCGACGGCGCGGTGCCCGTCGGCGTAGGTCTTGACGAGCCCGTCGACGACGAGCGGCACGTCGGCGAGGTCGGGGCGGGGCGCGACGTGCGCGCGACGGCGGCGGCCTGCGAGCCAGCCGCCGAGGGCCACGAGCAGCAGTGCGG
>JAEXXY010000226.1 GCA_023451855.1 Actinomycetes bacterium | reverse complement strand
TGGGCTCGACGCGTACGGTGTCGACGCCGACCAGGCTGACCACGACGAGCGCACCGAGCACGTCCGTGCCCTGCTCGCGGCGCCCGACCCCGACCCCGGCCCGATGCCGGACGCCGTCGCCGAGCGCATCGCGGCCGCTCTCGCGCAGGAGTCCCGCCTCCGCGTCGACCGGGGCCCGCTGGCAGACGCGTCGGCGTCGGCGGGTCCCCACGACGAGCACGCCACGGTCCTCGAGATGCGCCGGCCGGCACGGCGGCGCCGGCCGTACTACCTCGCAGCCGCGGTCGCCGCGGCCGCCCTCGTGGTCGCCGCGGGCGCGTCGGCGCTGCACCTGACGAAGCGTCCGAACAGTACGGCCGTCATCGGCGGCGGGTTCACGTCGTCGACCTCAGCCGCCACGGCGCCGACGTCGGGGTCGCCCGCCCCTGGTGGTCCCGGGGTCCACATCCAGCTCGGCAGCACGGCGTACGCGGCCGCCACGCTGGGGGCCCAGGCGCGCGACCTGCTCGACCACCCGGGTGCCCCGCTGCGTCCCGGTGCCGCCGAGGCCCCCGGCATCGGCCCGATCGGCACCGACGTCGGCCTCGCGTCGTGCCTCGAGGGCCTGGGCGTCACCACGCCGGCCCCCAGCGCCGTGTCGGCCGACCTCGCGACGTTCGAGGGGCGTCCGGCCGTGGTCGTCGTCGTGACGCGCGACGGCGCGAGCAACGTGTGGGCGGTCGAGCGCTCGTGCTCGGCGCAGGCACCCGGCGTGCTGCACCCCGAGACGCCCGTTCCCTGACGCGTCGGCGCGCTGGCAGGCGCGGGAACAAGGACCGCCTAGGATCGGTTGAGGCCCATGAGTCCCGCGGCGCCGAACCCGGCGCGCGGACGCGTGGGCACACGACGGGCGTCCAGCGCCCCACCTGTGTCAGCGAGAGTGTCATCCAGCGTCATCGAGGAGCAGTCCCAGTGTCCGACATGTCCGACGTGCGCAACGTCATCATCATCGGCTCCGGCCCGGCCGGGTACACAGCCGCCGTCTACGCCGCGCGGGCGAACCTGGCCCCCCTCGTCTTCGAGGGCGCCGTCACCGCGGGTGGCGCGCTCATGAACACCACCGAGGTCGAGAACTTCCCCGGTTTCCGCGACGGCATCATGGGGCCTGACCTCATGGACAACATGCGCGCCCAGGCGGAGCGGTTCGGCGCCGAGCTCGTCACCGACGACGTCACCGCCGTCGACCTCACCGGTGACATCAAGACCGTCACCGACGGCGAGGGCAACGTGCACCGTGCCAAGGCCGTCATCCTGTCGATGGGCTCGGCCTACCGCGAGCTCGGCCTGCCCCGCGAGAAGGAGCTGTCGGGCCACGGCGTCTCCTGGTGTGCCACCTGCGACGGCTTCTTCTTCCGCGACCAGGACGTCGCGGTCGTCGGTGGAGGTGACTCCGCCATCGAGGAGGCCACCTTCCTGACGAAGTTCGCCCGGACCGTCACGATCATCCACCGCCGCGACGTGCTGCGTGCGAGCAAGATCATGGCCGACCGCGCCTTCGCCAACGACAAGATCCGCTTCGCGTGGAACTCCGAGGTCGCCGAGATCCACGGCGAGGACAGGCTGTCCGGCGTCACGCTGCGCGACACCGTCACCGGCGAGACCCGCGAGCTGCCGGTCACCGGTCTCTTCGTGGCCATCGGCCACGACCCCCGCAACGAGCTCGTCAAGGGTGTCGTCGACACCGACGACGCCGGCTACGTGCTCGTCCAGGGCCGGTCCACGCGCACCAACCTGCCCGGCGTCTTCGCCTCGGGCGACCTCGTCGACCACACGTACCGGCAGGCCATCACCGCGGCCGGCTCCGGCTGCGCGGCCGCGCTCGACGCCGAGCACTACCTCACCGCGCTCGAGGACACCTCCTCGTCCGCCGAGGCCGCTGCGGAGGCCGCGGCCATCGACGACACCGACTCCGGCGCCATCCCCGACCCGCGCACCACCGTCGGCGCCGACGCCTGACCCGGCCGCCCCTGCCAGACCCAGCGCTCCACCACCTCGCCACCCCCGCACCCGAGAAGGAATCTCCATGGCACTGAAGAACACGACCGACGCCACCTTCGCCGACGACGTCCTCATGAGCGAGAAGCCCGTGCTCGTCGACTTCTGGGCGACGTGGTGCGGTCCGTGCCGCAAGGTGGCTCCGATCCTCGAGGAGATCAACGAGCAGTACGGCGACAAGATCGAGATCGTCAAGCTCGACACCGACGCGAACGTCGACACCGCGGCCCGTTACGGCGTCGTGTCGATCCCGACGCTCAACGTCTACGTCAAGGGTGAGGTCGTCAAGACCATCGTCGGGGCGCACCCGAAGCCGAAGCTGCTGCGTGAGCTCGAGGAGTTCATCGCCTGATCGGGTACGTTGTCGGGGGTGGTCGGCCGTGTGGCCCCACCCCCTTCGCGTACTACGCTGCCCTTGGGTCGAGACACGTGCCCTCCAGGCCACCTCACCCCGACCGCCCGCGATTCCCTCAGCGTCCCGTGCTCGGGCCTCCTCCACCGGAAGGAGCCGTCATGACCCCCCTCCCGTCCGTCGTGCTCCGACGCGGTGACTCCGGTCCCGCCGTCGCCGCCGTGTGCGAGCGGCTCGTGGTCACCGGCGACCTGCCCGGGGGCGCCGGCCACGTCGACCGGTTCGGCGACCCGATCTATGACGAGAGCATCGAGAAGGCGGTCAAGTCCTTCCAGCAGCGGCGCGGCCTGCTCGTCGACGGCATCGTCGGGTCCTCGACGTTCGCGGCGCTCGACGGTGCCCGGTGGGGCCTCGGCGACCGCGTCCTGCGCTACCTGCCCGAGCACTTCCTCGAGGGCGACGACGTCGTGGCGCTGCAGGCCCGGCTCGCCGAGCTCGGGTTCACCGCCGGCAAGGTCGACGGCCTCCACGGCCCAGACACCGACGCCGCCGTGCGGGCGTTCCAGGCCGCGGTCGGGCTCGTGCCCGACGGGGTCGTTGGCCCCGAGACGATGCGGGCCTTCGCCGGCCTGCGACGCTCGGTCGTCGGCGGTTCCGCGAACGCCCTGCGCGAGCGCGAGCACATCCGCCGCAGCGGGTTCTCCCTCAGTGGGCGCACCATCGTCCTCGACCCCGGTCACGGTGGTCGCGACGCCGGTGCCACCGGACACGGCGGCATCATCGAGGCGCAGGTGGCCCTCGACCTCGCCCGGCGCATCGAGGGTCGCCTCTCGGCGCACGGCGTCAGCGTCGTGTTCACCCGCACTGCGGCCACCGACGCCGGCACCGACGAGGAGCGCGCCGCGTTCGCCAACTCCTGCGACGCCGATCTCGTCCTGTCGCTGCACGCCGACCACAGCGCCACCGGCTCGGCCCACGGCGTCGCCACGTTCTTCTACGGTCACGCCGACGGCGCCGGCTGGTCGACCACCGGTGAGCACTTCGCCGACCTGCTGCTGCGCGAGATCGTGGCCCGCACCGGTCTCACCGACTGCCGCACCCACGCCCGCACGTGGTCGTTGCTGCGCCGCACGCGGATGCCGGCCGTGCGCCTCGACTTCGGCTACCTCGACAACGAGGGCGACGCGAGGGCCCTGTCCGACGCGCGCACGCTCGATGCCATCGCGGAGGCCGTCGTCGTCGCGCTCCAGCGGATGTACTTCGGCGAGGCCGACACCACCCGTACCGGCGTGCTGCGTCTCGACGACCTGCGCCGCCACCTCGAGGCGATGCGTCGCCAGCAGGTCGGGTCGGCGGCCTCCCCGCCGCGCACCGGCACCTGACGCGTCAGGCGTGGCTCGAGCCGTTCGGGTGCGTCTCGGGCACCGGGCGTACCCCGGGCACCTTGGCGAGCGCTCGGCGCACCGCCTCGGCCGCCTCGTCTCGGATCGTCACGAGGGTGCGCAGGTCGATGCGCAGCCGCGGGTAGGTCGGGTGGTCCCGCTCGACGCGGAAGCCGGCCTCCTCGAGCAGGTGCGCCTCGAGCACGCAGGTGTGCCGGTGCACGGCCAGGGGTCGCGCCGCGACGACGTCGAGGGAGCGCGCCCGGTGGTTCAGGGCTTCCTTCGCCGCCGCCTGCACGAGGGTCTTGCGCAGCGCCTTGCCGCCGCGAAGGACGCTGTCGACCGCGCCCCGGGGATCGGCCGTCATCATGGTGACGAGCATGAGCGTCGCCGGGTCCGCGGGCGAGGTCGGGAAGGCGGCGAGGCGGGGTACGTGCCGGGCCGGGGCCACGATGACGTGCCCGACCGCGAGCCCGTCGACGTAGGCGACGCGTCCGGGAGGCCCCCAGTCGGCCGTGACCTGCTCGACCCAGTCGCCGAGGAGGTCGATGGGGTCGGCCGGCCGGCCGTGCCCGTTGTGGGGGACGGTCTGCCAGAACGTGCACGGCGCGCACGGACCGACGAGGTCCCGGGCGCGCTCGGGCGTGAGCGGGAGCAGCTCACGCGTCCTCGTTCCGGGCATGGCCCCATTCTGACCCGACCGCGACGCGTCGTGCCCGCCGGACGCGCGGGAGTGCGTCACGGTGCCACGCGTCGACGCACCTAGGGTGTGGGGCATGAGCGAACCCGGCACGTACGTCGAGAAGAGCTTCAAGCGCGACACGAACTACATCACGACACGCATCACCCGTGACGGGCGTGACGGCTGGCCGGTCGAAGCCGGTCGCTACCGGCTCGTCGTCTCGCGCGCCTGCCCGTGGGCCAACCGCGCGATCATCGTGCGCCGGCTCCTCGGGCTCGAGGACGCCCTGTCGATGGGGATCTGCGGGCCGACCCACGACAGCCGCAGCTGGACCTTCAACCTCGACCCCGGTGGCCTCGACCCCGTGCTGCGCATCCCGCGCATCCAGGACGCGTACCTCAGGCGGGATCCCGAGTACCCGCGCGGCATCACGGTGCCCGCGATCGTCGACGTGCCGACCGGGCAGGTCGTGACGAACGACTTCAAGCAGATCACCGTCGACCTCGAGACCCAGTGGCGCGACCTGCACCGCGAGGGCGCGCCGGACCTCTACCCCGACGCCCTGGCCGACGAGATCGAGGCGGTGAGCGAACCGATCTACCGCTTCGTCAACAACGGGGTGTACCGCTGCGGCTTCGCCGGCACGCAGGAGGCCTACGACAAGGCCTACCGCCGGCTGTGGCAGCACCTCGACCTGCTCGAGGAGCGCCTGTCGACGCGGCGCTACCTCGTCGGGGACCACCTGACCGAGGCCGACGTTCGCCTCTTTACCACGCTGGTGCGGTTCGACCCGGTGTACCACGGGCACTTCAAGTGCAACCGCAACAAGCTCTCCGAGATGCCGGTCCTCTGGGCGTACGCCCGTGACCTGTTCCAGACACCCGGCTTCGGCGACACCGTCGACTTCGCGCACATCAAGCGGCACTACTACGTCGTGCACCGCGACGTGAACCCCACAGGGATCGTGCCCCTCGGCCCGGCCCTCGAGGACTGGGCGAGCCCGCACGGGCGCGAGGCGCTCGGTGGCACACCGTTCGGCGACGGCACCCCGCCCGGGCCGGTTCGCGAGCCGGTGCGACCGGACCACAACCCGGCGCTGGACTTGCTATGAGGCTGGCATCGGTGGGTTCCTCTGCCTGACAGAGCAACCCACCGATGAAGGGTCGAGCCTCCTTCAGCCCCTGAAGAACTCGGCAAGAGCCGGCGCGAGCGTCGATGCGGGGACCTGGTGGAACTCCCCCGGCAGCTCGATCGCCGTACCGTCCGGCAGCGCGTCGGCGACGACCTGTGCGGCGTCGTGCAGCCATGGCGTCCGGGTTCCACTGCTGCACACCGACAGGAACGGGATCCTCACGCGGGCAAAGGTTTCCGCGGGAATGTCCTGCTCGTCGCCACCGAGGCAGAAGCCGTCGTACTTCACCGTGTAGGTCATCGACAGCATCGGCTCCCACATCGGGGTCCCCTTGAGCCCGTCGACCATCTCTTCGGGCATCCCGACCGCCTCGCGGTTGAAGAAGCGGAGGATGCCCTCACGGTCACCGTCGGCCTCATACGCCTGGAGGCGCTCGATGTAGTTGTCGGGCGGCGGGGGCCAGGCAGCGGTGCGGTACGGCACCTCCATGGCCGCCGCCTTCGTCAGCAGCGCACCTGCGGCGGCGGCCTCTATGACCAGAGCACCTCCGGAGGAGATGCCGAACGCGTAGGCAGCAGAACCGGATTCGCCTGAAGCCTCGATGACGGCGGTGATGTCCTCGACCTCCCGGGCCACAGCGTAGGGCTGGGTGTCACCGCTGTCTCCCCTACCGCGTCGGTCGTAGGTGACGCCCGTGAAGCCGAGCTTACCGAGCGCCTGGGCGAGGTCCCGGAACGCACCCCGGTCGCAGAACGCCCCGCCGACGACCGCGACGACGGGTCCGCTGCCGTACGCCTCGAAGGCGATCGTCGTGCCGTCGGCGGACTGGGCGTTTCGGACGGTGGTAGGGCGGGTCGGCGTCGTGCTCATGGTGCTCTCCTGTCGAAAGTCATTGTCAGGTGGTCGTTTTCGGGGCCGGGATGTCGAGCCCGTCGGTGCTGGCGATGAGCGATGCCGTCGAGGCGCAGCTGATTCGAGGCATCGCGGTGGGTGCCGGTCGTGCCGACGTAGGCCTGGAACGACATGTCGTGCTCCTTGTCAGCGGTGGCGGGTGCCGGCGGTCCGGATGGCCCCGGCTGCCGTCACTCCCATGTCGATCACCATCGCCCCGCCTCGACATTTTGATTGTCGAAAGGTCAGCGTTTCGTCGAGAAGACGGTGCGCCGGTCCTCTTCGGGCACCGTGGCCATGTAGTCGACGACGGCGTCGCTGAGGCTCGGCCACGTCGGGTGCTGCTCCACCGGAGCGACGGTCGCGACGACGTGGTCGCCGTGCACCTCGACGAGGTTCCACGACTGCGGCCCGTCGACCCCCATGAGCAGCTCGCGCGGCGCGCCCACGTCGTCGACGTAGGACACGCCGCCCGCGACGAACACCGGGACGGTCCCCAGGGTGCCGAAGCTCGTGACGTGGAGATGACCGCTGAGGATGGCCCGCACGTCGGTGCCCTCGAGCGCGCTGCGCAGCCGGTCGGGGTCGTCGAAGTCGAGCAGCTGCATGACCGGGGAGCGGTAGGTGATGGGCGGGTGGTGCATGACGAGCACGGTCCCGTGCTCGGCCGGCGTCGCGAGCACGTCGGCGAGCCAGGCGTACTGGCTCTCGGAGAAGCCCCCGTGGTGAAAACCCGGCAGGGCCGAGTCGACGGCGACGATCCGCAACCCGCCCACGACTGTCACGGTGTCCTGCGGCTCGTCCGTGTCGCGCCCGAACCACCCCAGGGCGAGGGGGCGGCGCTCGTCGTGGTTGCCTCCGGTCACGACGACCGCAGCGCCGAGCCGCTCGGCCACGGGCTCGACCAGCTCACGCAGCCGCGCGTACGCCTCCGGCTGCGCACTGTCGGTGAGGTCGCCGGACAGCACGATCGCGTCGAACCGCTCACCGGACGCCTCGACCTTCGCGAGCGCCTTGCGCAGCTGGCTGACCGTGTCGATGTGCCCCTGGAGCAGTCCCTCACCCGCGATGAGGTGCATGTCGGACAGGTGGGCGAGGACGTGCGTCGGCGCCGGTCGGCTCCCCGTGAAGACCATGACGTCAATCTACGGCCGTGCGCCTCGTTGTGATCGGGGGTGGATGCGTTGGATGCTGGGTGTCGTGGCACGCATCGCCTCAGGGCTCTTCCGCGTCGACTTCACCGGTGAGGTCGTCTACTGGCGCGGACCCTCGCCGTTCCACTTCGTCGTCGTCCCCGAGCCGGCGCTCGACGAAGTGGCCTCGTGGTCCTTCGCGAGCTACGGCTGGGGGTGCCTGCCCGTCCACGGCCGGCTCGGCCGCACCGAGTTCCGGACCTCGTTGTTCCCCAAGGACGGCGGCTTCGTCGTCCCGATCAAGGCGCACGTGCGCACGGCCGAGGGCATCGACCTCGGCGACGTCGTGCGATTGCGCCTCGACCTCGTCACCGACGGCGTCGCCGACTGAGGAGACCGAAGCGTGCCGCTGCCCCGGGCCATCACGAGGATGAACCGCGACGTGCTCAACAAGGCGATGGTGCACCTGGCCGGGCACGGCTGGTTCGTCGAGCTCGAGCACGTCGGACGTCGCTCCGGGCGCATCTTCCGCGTCCCGATGATGGCCTTCGACGGAGGTGACCACGTCACGGTGGCCCTCACGTACGGTCGTGGCGTCGACTGGCTGGCCAACCTCCGGGCCGCCCACGGTGGCCGGATGCACCTGGGCGACGAGCTGCTGACGCTCGGCACGCCGGTCTTCCTCGACGAGGCGGAGGGGCTGCGACGCATGCCCCAGCCACCGCGGGCGATGCTGCCGGTGCTCGGCTGCCACGACTTCGTCGAGATCCCTGTCCGGACGCGAGTTCGTTTCAGCGAGTGGTGAACCCATGGACGTCGCAGGGGGTGGCAGGAGGCCGTGGAACGGCTCAGCGGTCCACCTGGCAGGCGGGGCACCAGTAGAGCGTCCGCCCTGCGACGGTGCGGTCCTGCACCGTCGCAGCACAACGCGGGCAGGCCAGGCCGGTGCGCTTGTACACGAGGAAGCGACGCTCGAAGTGGTCGCCGAGGCGCTCCCCCGTCAGCGACTCCGTGACGGCCCGTGCGCGTCCGCTGCGGCGGAGCCGACGCGCGGCCTCGACCTGGTCGGGCATCGTGAGGATCTGCGAGAACGTCGCGCCGAGCGGCATGAGCAGAACGAGGTCGTCCCACAGGGCCGTCCACGCCTCGGGCGAGAGGTCCCGACCGGCGACCAGCGGGTCGACTGCCTGACGGTGCAGCACCTCGCAGCGGTACACGTTCCCGACACCGGCGACCACCGACTGGTCCATGAGCAGTTCGCCGATCCCTTTGCGACTCTTGCTGATTCGCAGCTGGGCACGCTCCGGTCGTTGACGCCTGCGCAGCGGGTCCGGTCCCAGCGTGCCGACGATCTCACGCTCCCGCTCGGCGTCGACCAGCGTGCACGTCATCGGGCCGCGCAGGTCGGCGTAGTGGGAGTCGGTCTCGAGCCGCAGGCGTACGGTCGGAAGCGGGGCCGGCACGACGCCCCCCGGAGCCGGTCGCACCGGGAAGCTGCCGATGAGCCCGAGGTGCACGTGGAGCGTGGTCGGGCCGATGTCGACGAAGAGGTGCTTGCCGTGCGCCCGGGCGCCGTGCAGCTCCTGGCCGTCGAGCCGCGCGGCGTCGGCAGCGAACCGCCCCTGCGGACTGGATGCCGCCACGGCGCGTCCGGAGAACGCCCGCTCGAGCCGAGCCGCCAGGGCATGGATCGTGTGGCCCTCGGGCACTGCTCTCCTTCGTGCATCGGTCGCTCCGTCGGTCCACCGACGGTCCGTGGACGGCGGGTCGCCCCTCGCCCGTGGCTACCGTATCGTTGCCCGCGGGGGAACAGCAGTCGCCGGCGGCTTCCGTGGAAGAGAGCACATGGCGATTGACCCCGTGCGTGCTGGACAGGTGCGCGACGAGCCCACCGAGCCCACCGAGCACCTCGATGGCGAGACCCGCGACGGCCCGGACGGCCCGGACGGCCCGGACGGGCGGGCACCCCTCTGGGTGTCGGTGCTCACCGTCGTCCTCGGCGTGCTGGCCAGCGGCTACGTCGCGCAGGTGGTCACGCCGTTCATCCGGCGCGACGACTGGCCCTACATGCTGCCGGTGCACACCCCGGGTGGGTCCGACGTCTGGCACAAGAACCTGACCGAGGGCCGCTGGCTCAACTATGCGTGGTGGCTCGTCGTGGGCCAGCACGAGACCCCTGTCGTGGCCTCGGTGCTCTACGCCTTGGCCTACGGCTTCTTCGTCGTCGGGTTCGTGCGGCTCTTCGCAGTCCGCGGCCGGGTCGCGGCCGGGTTGCTGGCCCTGGCGGTGTTCGCCTCCGCGCTGTGGGAGCGGCTGGTCTACTGGCCCGCCACGCTGACCCCGTCGGTCATCGTGGCGGCCCTGGCCGTGTGGTCCCTGCCCCGCGCCTCGACGACGCGGGTCCGCCTCGGTGTCTGGATGGGCCTTGCCACAGTGCTGTGCGTGCTGACCTACCCGCCGATGGCGCCCGTGGTGCTCGTGGCGGTGCTCGTCCACCTGAGGGAGCGCTCCTGGCGCTCGACCATGGGTGTCTGCGCCGTCTTCGTCGTCGTCTACGGGGTCGGCATCCTCACCATCTACGTCCTGAACTGGATCGCCTTCCGCCACTTCGGGATCCGGATCGCCGCTTGGCGCCACCCCAACACGGCCCACAGCCTGCACGACCTCGTCGTCAACGCACGCCGGTTCGTCGGCGACATGCGTTCGCTCCTCAAGGCCCTGGGCTGGGCGACCCTCGTCGTGGGCGGGGCGCTGGGCGTCGTGGCGCTCCTCGACCGGCGGACGCGGGGTCCGTGGCTACGCGTCCTCGCCGGCCTCGCCGTCGTCTTCGCGCTGGGGGGCGCACAGACCGTGCTCACGGGGGTCACGACCAACCCACGAGGCCTGCTCTGGAGCTGGCTGCTCGCCGTGGTCCCCGCCGGCCTGCTCCTCGCGAGCGAGGCCTGGGCCCGGTGGGTGGGCGTCGTCGCCCTCGCCGTCCTGTCGCTGATCGGGCTCCTGCAGTGGCGCGCCGACATCGCGGCCCACCAGCAAACCCGCCGCGAGTACGCCGCGATCGTCGACGCGGCCGTGGCCGCCCAGCAGCGAACCGGCATCCGTGACGTCGTGCTCTACCAGGACCCCGTCCAACGGCGGACCGCCGCGGGTGGCATCACCGCCGGCACGATCCAGATGATGCTCTACGAGTACGGCGGCATCGTCACGCACTGGTGCTCCACGGCACAGTGCAGCGAACTGAAGACCCAGAGCGCGGCCGGTCCGGTGGTGCCGATCGACGGTGCGATCGGCGTCATCGTCCCGAAGCCGGCGTCGTGGCTCTGACCCGCCTGACCGCGAACGGTGTCTCGGGGCCCGGTGGGCTCGACCTCTCGGGCGAGTCGGGTCAGCGGGTCCGGCCGTCGACGCCCATGAGCCCCATGATGCGGCGCAGGTCCTCGATCGAGGCGAACTCGACCGTGATCTTGCCCTTGCGCTGACCCAGGGCGATGGCGACGCGCGTCTCGAGGTGGTCGGCGAGCCCCGACGTGTACTCCTCGAGCTGAGGGTGGCGCGAGCCCGCCCGCGGCCGGCGCGGCTTGGGTGCCTGACCGCCCTCGCCGAGCGCGACGAGCTCCTCCACCGTGCGCACCGACAGGCCCTCGGCGACGATGCGCTGAGCCATCCGCTCCATGGAGGCGCCATCGGGCAGGCCGAGCAGCGCCCGGGCGTGGCCGGCGCTCAGGACGCCCGCCGCGACGCGGCGCTGGACGAGCGGGGGAAGCTTGAGCAGGCGCAGCGTGTTCGAGATCTGCGGCCGCGAGCGACCGATGCGCGTCGCGAGCTCCTCGTGCGAGCATCCGAAGTCGTCGAGCAGCTGCTGGTAGGCCGCTGCCTCCTCGAGCGGGTTGAGCTGGCTGCGGTGCAGGTTCTCCAGGAGCGCGTCGCGCAGCAGGTCGTCATCGCTGGTGTCCTTGATGATCGCCGGGATCGTGGCCTGCTCAGCCTGCTGCGACGCACGCCACCGCCGCTCACCCATGATGAGCTCGAAGCGCTTGCCGTCGGCCTCGCTGAGCTGCTCGTCCGGGATGCGACGCACGACGATGGGCTGCAGCACGCCGATCTCACGGATCGAGTGGACGAGCTCGCCCATGTGGTCCTCGTCGAAGACCGTGCGCGGCTGGCGCGGGTTGGGCCGGATCGAGTCGATGTCGAGCTCGGCGAACTCCGCTCCCGGGACGACAGCCAGCTCGGGTCCGTCAGCAGCGGCGGCCGGACGCGAGGCGACGGGCGCAGCGTCGGCGCCGTCGGCCGAGGCGACGGGAGCCTCGGGCGACTCCTCGGTGGCGAGGGCGACGCCGCCACCGACCTCCTCGCGCTTCTGCTCCGTGAAGAAGACGTCGACCGGCCGGCCCGCTCCCCCGCTCGGTGCGCTCGGGATAAGCGCTCCGAGACCCCGACCCAGTGCGCGACGCTTCTCCGGCATTCAACATCCTCTGACCATGTCGGGCGCGACCATCGCGTCCGGCGCTCAGTCTAGGTGCACGGCGCGGGTGATTCGCGCAGGCGGCCCTTGTCGCAGGAGTGGGCGTTTCACGTGAAACGCCCGCGCTGCACCCGCCTGTCCAGATCACCGGCTGACGCGGGTCCGGTTTCACGTGAAACGCGTGAAGGCAGGCGCTTGGGGTCCTGCCGGCCGGTGAACGACGCGTTTCACGTGAAACCAGTACCGTCCGCAACCGGTGAGCCCTCCGGGCGGGAGCGGTAGAAAGCACCAGCGCTGCCGGGGCAGCCCCAGTCCCGAGTCACGAGGGTGGTTCACACACCGGGACCACACCGCGGGAGGTGCGGCGCCGGCGCCGGGGCCAGCTGCGCTCCGCAGCCCGGGGGGCGCGGGGCAGGTCACGCCCTGTTCCCGCGGATCGCCGCGTCGTCGCCCTGGATGACGCGTCCGTACGGCCCGCGGTCGGGACGAGCCCCGCGGCCGTCGCGCCCTCGGGCGGGTCCGACGGACGACGATGTCGTCGCCCTCCCCCGGTGCTCGCTGGCGTCGACGGGTCGCGACTCGTGGACCTCGACCGAGACCATCGCGGCACTCGTCGACGCCGGCGAACCGGTCGACCTGAAAGCCGCCGCGTCCCGCGCTGGCCTCGTTTCACGTGAAACGGGCCGCGGACCGAGTCCGTCACCCCAATGTGGCCACCTGACTCAGCCGCCTCACGACGCCACCCTCACGAGACCCCCGCGCGTACCTCCCGACCGTTTCACGTGAAACGGCGCCACCCCGTCAGGGGCGACGCCGTCTTCGCGGGCGAAGGACGGGAAGGTCAGGCCGCCCCGACCGCTCCCCGATCAGCCATCTCGCCGGCGGCCTCGAGATAGGCGAGGGCACCACTGCTGGTCGAGTCGTACGTCATGACTGTCTCACCGAAGCTCGGGGCCTCCGAGATCCGGACCGAACGCGGAACCGTCGTCCGCAGAACCTGCTCCGGGAAGTGCTCACGCACCTCCTCGGCCACCTGGGCCGAGAGCCGGGTGCGACCGTCGTACATCGTCAGCAGGATGGTCGAGACGTGCAGCGGCGGGTTGAGGTGGGCACGGACCAGCTCGATGTTCTTCAACAGCTGGGATAGGCCCTCGAGCGCGTAGTACTCGCACTGGATGGGGATGAAGACCTCGCTGGCCGCCACCATCGCGTTGACCGTCAGCAGGCCGAGGCTCGGGGGGCAGTCGATGAGGATGTAGTCGTAGCTGTGCCCCGTCTCCACCGCCGCGGCGATCGCCTTCTGCAGCCGCGTCTCACGGGCCACCAGGGAGACGAGCTCGATCTCGGCGCCGGCGAGGTCGATGGTCGCCGGGGCGCAGTAGAGGCCGTCGACGGTGGTGCACGGCTGGACGACGTCGAGCAGCGGCGTGCCGTCGACGAGGACGTCGTAGATGGACGGCACCTCGGCATGGTGGTCGATGCCGAGGGCGGTGCTCGCGTTGCCCTGGGGGTCCAGGTCGATGACGAGGACCGTCAGGCCCGACTGCGCAAGAGCGGCCGCCACGTTGACCGTGGTCGTCGTCTTGCCGACACCGCCCTTCTGGTTCGCGACCGTGAGGACGCGTGGGGCAGCCGGCTTGGGAAAGGGCCGCCCGGTGAGCTGGATGCGGCGGCGCGCATTCTCCGCGAGCTCGCGCGCGAGCGGGGTGTCGTCGTCGGCCTTGGGCAGGGCAGCGACGATCGCCTCGCGGTCGGCGTGGCCGTCGGCGTACGCGCGTCGGCGGGCCTCGTCGTCCACAACGTTGTCCCCAGCCGTCGACACCCCCGGTTCCTGCGTGGAGAGCGTGATCTCGGGCGCGTCGTCCACCGTGTTGTCCACAGGTCGTTCTTCCTCATCATCTGTGTTGTCGTCCGGCCCGGAGGCCGCCTCACGGTCGTCGTCGACCGCCTCATCCATCAGGTCGTCCCGGCCGTCCGGCTCCCCGTCGACCGGAGCTGGTTCGGAGGCCAGCACCTCCGGGGCGACGCGGGTGCTCTGCGTCTCGCTCGCGACGGGAGCCGGGCTCTCGGACGCGCCACCGGTCGGGTCGGCCAGGGCCTCCACGGCACCCGGTTCGGCGCGGTCCAGGTCGCTGCGTCCGGACTCGCCGGCGGCTGGTGACCGGCCCTGCCCTGGCGTGTCATTCGTGTCACCCTCGTCGCCCGCCGCCGGCACGTCCACCGAGACGCTCGGGCCCGCGACGAGAGTCGCATCGACGACGGCGGCCTCGGGAGCCTCAGCGTCCGGCCCGACCGGGGCTCCGGCTCCCCGGCCCGGGTCTGGCGCCTGCTCTGTTTCACGTGAAACACCGCCGAGCATGCGGGCGAGCCAGCCCAGATGACGGTGCTCCGACGACGGTTCGGGTTCGCTGGGCCACCCCAGGTTCGTCGACATCGTCACGGGGAGTGCACCTCCGGGGATCGCGGGCGAGGGTGGCGGTGGCGCGGATCGGGCGGCCCGTCGCCGCATCCACCGCCGAAAAGGTCTCGACACGATCATGTCTGATGCGGCCGACGTCTGCCGGACGCCGGGCCGGTGCGCCGCGAACCGCGCGGCCGATCTGCACGACGCCGCGCCGATCCTGCGCTGCTGGGAGCACTGGAGCGGAACCGGCGGCGGTCCACCGCCTCCCCGATCGTCAGGCGCAGCACGATCGTCGGGTCGGCGAGGACGTCCGCGCCGTACTCCTCGACCGACGCGTCCACGACACCGAGACGGGTCAGGGCGACGCGGTTCTCCTCGAGCTCGTCGTGTGCGCGGGACCCCTTGAGGGCGAGCACGTTCCCGTGCGGAGTGAGCAGCGGCAGGGTCCACTCGGCGAGCTGGACGATGCCGGACACCGCACGCGCCGTGACCCACGGAGCGTGCACGGTGTCCCACAACGCCTCGGCGCGCGCCGTGTGCACACTGACGTTCCCGAGGCCGAGCTGCGCGATCGTGCCCGACAGCCAACCCGTCCGGCGCGCGAGGGGTTCGACCAGGTGCACGTGCAGATCCGGCCGGGCGATGGCGATGGCCAGGCCGGGCAACCCCGCGCCGGAGCCGACGTCGACCACCTGCTGGCCGTCCTGCGCCACCGGGATCGCGGTGTGCACGACGGCACAGTTGAGGACGTGCCGGTCCCAGAGACGAGGGGCCTCACGCGGGCCGATCAGCCCGTGGCTGATGCCCGTGTCGGCGAGCACCGCGACGAACTCCTCCGCGACCGGGAGCCGGTCACCGAACACCGCTGCGGCGAGGTCCGGCGTGGCCGGGACGACCGGGGGTCCGCCCGACCCGCGCTCCTCGTCAGCCACGCCGTGCTCCTTGTCCTGCGTCGTCGGGGTCGGTCGTCGCGGACGCACCGCCCCGTTTCACGTGAAACGTGTCGGCGCTCAGGCCGGCAGGATGACGACGTGGCGGTTCGGCTCGACGCCCTCGGACTCGGAGACGAGGCCGGCGGCCGCGACCTCGTCGTGGACCACCTTGCGCTCGAACGCCGACATCGGCTCGAGCGAGGACTTCTCCCCCGAGGCCTTGACCTCCTCGATGGCTGCCTTGGCGAGGTCGACGAGGGTGGTGCGGCGCTCGGCCCGGTGGCCGGCGATGTCGAGCATGAGGCGGCTGCGCTCACCGGTCTCGACCTGGACCGCGAGGCGGGTCAGCTCCTGGAGGGCCTCGAGCACCTTGCCGTCGGGGCCGACGAGACGGCGCGGGACGCGTCCGTCCTCGGAGTCGACGATCGCGACTGCTGCGCGGTCGCCGTCGACGTCGACGTCGATGTCCCCGTCCAGGTCGGCGATGTCGAGAAGCGTCTCGAGGAAGTCGGCCGCGACCTCACCCTCGCGCTCGAGCTGGCGCACGCGCGACGGCTTGTCCGACTTCTCTGCTGCGGCGTCGTCCTCGGCGTCGTCCTCGACGTCGTCGCCCGTGGACGCCGCGGGGGCGTCGCCCGCCTCGAGGGCGACCTCAGCCTGCTCGGTCGGGGTGGCGGTGTTCTCGTCCGCCGTGTCCGTCGTGTCCGTCGTGTCCGCAGTGTCCGCGACTGCCGCCGTGGTCGCGTCAGTGCTGTCGGTGCTGGCAGTGCTGTCAGCGGTGGTCTCGACGGCCACGTCGCCGGTCGCCTGGGTGTCGCTCATGGGGTGCTCCTTCGTTCACCGGCCCAGACCTGTGGACAACTCACGTCGTCGCAGGTCAGGGGCTCAGCAGGTATGGACAAGAATGTGGATGGACGCCTCAGCGGCGGTTCTTGGGCGCCGTGGTCTTCGAGCGCTTCTTGCTCTTCGGCTGCTGGCGCTGACCGGCCTTCGGTGCGTCCTCGGCAACGTCCGCGCCGTCGAGCCCGGGCACGGTCAGCTCCTCGAACGTCTTGCCCTTGCGCTCCAGCCGCTTGCGGCGGTTCGCCTCGGCCTCGGACCCCGGGGCGGGCATGTTCCGGATGACGTAGAACTGCTGTCCCATCGTCCAGAGGTTCGTCGTGAGCCAGTAGATGAGGACACCGATGGGGAAGTTGATGCCGGAGATCGCGAAGAAGATCGGCATCAGGTAGAGCAGCACCTTCTGCTGCTTCGCGAAGGGGTTGTCGAGCGCCGCGGACGGCATGTTCTTGCGCATCAGCTGGTACTGCGTCGTGAACGTCGTCGCCGACATGAGCACGATGAGCACCGCGGTGAGGATCTTGACGCTGAGCTGGTCGCTCGAGACGAACGAGTCGGACAGCTTCGCCCCGAAGATCGTCGAGCTCTCGATGGCGCGGGCGACCTCGTTGGTGATCGGGCCGATGCCGGGCTGCTTGCCCTCGGCCTGGGCCTTGAGGTTGTTGAGCAGCTGGAAGAGCGCGAAGAAGAACGGGCTCTGGATGAGGATCGGCAGGCAGCTGCTGAACGGGTTGGTCCCCGTGCGGCGGTAGAGATCCATGATCTCCTGCTGCTGCGCTTTCTGGCTCTCCGGGTCGCGCTTGCCCTTGTACTTCTTCTGGATCTTCTGCATCTCCGGCTGGATGAGCTGCATCCGCCGGGAGGAGTGGATCTGGCGCACGAACAGCGGGATGAGCAGGAGCCGGACGACGACGGTGAGACCGACGATCGAGAAGGCCCAGGCCCAGCCGGCGAGGTCGCCCTTGAGACCGATCGCGTCGAACAGCCAGTGCCAAGCGTACATGACCCATGCTTCACCCAGCTTGATCGGGTAGAGCAGGGTGTTGAAGAACTCGCTCAACGTGTGTCCTCTGTCGTCCGGTGAGCCGGCCATGCCTTCGGTCCGGTCACCACTGGTCGGCAACGATATGCCGCGTGGTCAGGTGGTGGGTGCTCCGTGCTGGTGCCGATGCCGCTGCCTCGTTCCTTGCGCCGCAGCCGGATCCGACGTGGGGTCCGGAGCGGCGTCGGGCCCGGCGTCCACACCGACCTCGGCGTGGTCGTGCCGCGGGCGGAAGTCCTCGGGGCGGACGTCGTTGCGGCTGGCCCACGTGAGCGGAACGTCGTCGACGCCCCCCGGGTTCCACGGGTGGCACCGGCCGATGCGGCGCGCAGCGAGCCAGCCCCCACGGAGGGGGCCGAAGCGCAGGAGCGCGGTGACGGCGTAGGACGAGCAGCTCGGGTAGAAGCGGCAGCTGGGCGGGGTGAGCGGGGAGATGAAGCGCTGGTAGAGGCGGACCGCGAGCACGAGCGGGGCCGCGAGCACCTGATTGGTCGTGACGCTCACCGGCAGGTCACCTTCTCGAGCTGCCGCCCGAGAGCGGCGTCGAGCTCGACCCAGGACGCCTGTGCCGCAGCGGGATTCGCGCGGACGACGAGGTCCCAGCCTGCTGGGACGCGGTCGAGGTGACCGGCCATGCTGGCCCGGAGTCGACGCTTGGTGCGGTTGCGCACGACGGCGTTGCCGACGGCCTTGGACACAACAAAACCGACGCGCGGCGGAAGGTCCGCACGCGCATCGGTCCGGTTGGCATGCACGACGACGAGTCGCCCGCCCGCTCTGCTGGCGCCAGGCCCGCGGACTGCCGACGCGAAGTCTGCGCTCTCACGCAGACGGTGACGTGCCGGCAGCACGCCGAGGCCTTCGGCGGCTCAGGCCGAGAGCTCGGCGCGGCCCTTGCGACGGCGGGCGGCGAGGATGGCGCGACCCGCGCGGGTGCGCATGCGCAGGCGGAAGCCGTGCGTCTTGGCGCGGCGACGGTTGTTCGGCTGGAAGGTGCGCTTGCTCACGAGGTTCTCCGTTGGTCGCGGGGCCGGGCGACTCTCGTCGACCCGCGCTCCCGTGGTGGTGGGGCAGGGCGTGGTCTCGGCGACCGCAATCGGCAAGCCCGTGGTGCTTCGGCGTCGACCCGGCAGGACCGGGCGCGGCGCGAGGCGCCATGGGCATGCGAAAGAGGTCGCAGACACGCTCGGTCAACGATACGGGAGCGCCGGAAGGAGGGTCAAACCGAGGGAAGGGCGTCGCCTGTCTCCCGCCGAACCGACCGATCTTCGGGTGTTCGCGCCTGGATTCAAGCCGACACGCCGTGGGTTGACCGAATCCGTGCACCTGACGATTGTCAGCGCAGCCTTCGAGTTGTAGGTTTCGGTGCTTACGGTCCTGGTCCATCCATGCACAGGCTGTGGACAAACATGTGGACAACAAGGCATCGTTCACCCGGACAGCGGACGGCGGAGGGTCGTCCAGCCCGGAAGCGCGGCATGCGAGCCGCCCCGGGTGGTACCGGAACGTGCCCGACCGACGGGCCCGAGGACTTGACTCAGGGGTAGGTGGGACCAGGTGGCCGAGGCAGGCGTCGACTACGCACAGATCTGGCAGGAGACGCTCCGCACGCTCGACTCGGCTGGACTGACCAACCGCGAGCGCGCGTTCGTGCGGCTCTGTCGGCTCATCGGTGTCCTCGACCAAGTGGCGCTCGTGCGCGTGCCGAACAACTTCACCAAGGACTTCCTCGAGACGCGCATGCGCGAGCAGGTGCACGCCGCGCTCGGCGCTCAGCTGGGTCACCCGGTGCAGCTCGCCGTGTCCGTCGACGAGACCCTCGAGACCGACCTCGGCCTCATCAACGACGAGCCCACCGGCCAGCCCGCGCTGTCGGACGGCGCCCGTTCGTCGAACCCCTTCGCCGCGACGCCGGGAACCCCGGGACACCAGGGCCAGATGGGTCAGCTGCCCCACCACGGGATCAACCACGGCACCGGCACGTCCGGCGCTCCGATGCCTGGTGGAATGCCCGGTGGGATGTCCGGTGCGCCGGCCACGCACGCCGGCTCCAACGGGCACCCCGCCCCGGTCCAGCCGGCGCTCGGCAGCCCGTACTCGCAGGTGCACCCGGCGGCGACGAACCCCAACCCGCTGCGTGACCTCGCCGAGAGCGCACCCGCCCTCGACGGCGCCGACCTCGACGAGCCGCGTCCGCAGGCCTACCCGGCTCCGGACCGCGGCGGCATCGACCCGCTCCGCGCGGGTGGCGAGAGCGGCCCGCTGCGCCAGCAGCGGCCCGAGCCCCCGGTCGTCGGAGACACGCGTCTGAACCCGAAGTACACCTTCGACACCTTCGTCATCGGCGCGAGCAACCGGTTCGCCCACGCGGCGGCGGTCGCGGTCGCCGAGGCGCCGGCCAAGGCGTACAACCCGCTCTTCGTCTACGGGGAGTCAGGGCTGGGCAAGACCCACCTGCTGCACGCGATCGGGCACTACGCGCGCACGATGTTCCCCGGCGTCCGGGTGCGGTACGTGAACTCCGAGGAGTTCACCAACGACTTCATCAACAGCATCCGCGACGACAAGGCGAGCGCGTTCCAGGCCCGCTACCGCAGCGTCGACGTGCTGCTCATCGACGACATCCAGTTCCTCCAGGGCAAGCTGCAGACCCAGGAGGAGTTCTTCCACACCTTCAACACCCTGCACAACGCGAACAAGCAGATCGTCATCACCAGCGACCTGCCGCCGCGCGAGCTGTCCGGGTTCGAGGACCGGATGCGCACCCGCTTCGAGTCGGGTCTGCTCACCGACGTGCAGCCGCCCGACCTCGAGACCCGCATCGCGATCCTGCGCAAGAAGGCGATCCAGGACCGGATGAAGGTGCCGGACGACGTCCTGGAGTACATCGCGACGAACTTCAGCACGAACATCCGCGAGCTCGAGGGCGCGCTGATCCGTGTCACGGCCTTCAGCAACCTCAACCGCCAGCCGGTCGACCTCCCGCTCGCCGAGATCGTCCTCAAGGACGTCCTGCCGAACGAGACGCCGAACCAGGTGACGGCGGCGACGATCATGGCGGTGACTGCTGCGTACTACGCCGTGACGCTCGAGGACCTCTGTGGCTCGAGCCGCTCGCGCCAGCTCGTCACGGCTCGGCAGATCGCCATGTACCTGTGCCGCGAGATGACCGACCTGTCCCTGCCGAAGATCGGCCAGCACTTCGGCGGCCGCGACCACACGACGGTCATGCACGCCGACCGCAAGATCCGCGAGCTCATGGGCGAGCGTCGCGCCATCTACAACCAGGTCACCGAGCTGACGAACCGGATCCGCCAGCAGTCCCACTGACGGGCGCGTCCGGGACTGACGCGTCAGCGGCACCGACGCGTCAGCGGCGTCGGGCCGCGATGGTGACCGCGAGCGCGTCGTCCCACGGGGTCGGCGCGAGGCCGAAGGTGCGCTCGGTCAGCGTCGTGTCGAGCACGAACGGCCGCTCGAACTGGTGACGCGTCTCGCGCAGCTCACGCATGAACGGCACGACGAGTCCGGCCGCGGTCCCGAGCGGCCGCGGCAGCACCCGGACCGTACGAGCCTTGACACCGGCCAGCCGTGCGACGTCACGCGCGGCCTCGTCGAACGTCCGTGGTGCGGAGGTCGGCACGTGCCAGGCCCGACCCCAGGCGTCGCCACCCGGGTCGCTCGTCGCGACGCGGGCCGCGAGGGCACCGACGTCGGGCACGTACGTCCACGAGTGGGGGACGTCTGGTCGTCCAGCGGGGACCAGGGGCGCCCGGCCGGCGAGGAGCGCATCGATGACCACGTCGTTGAGGTAGCTCGTGCGGGGGGTCGTGCCCGGGCCGAAGTAGTCGCTCGACCGCAGCTCGGTGACGCGGATCCGGCCGGCCTCGTGACGCGCCAGCGCCTCGGTCCACATGTCGGCGCGCAGAGCGCCCTTGTGGCCGGCGGGGTGCATCGGGTCGTCCTCCTTCATCGGGCCCTCCACCCGGCCGTAGCCGTAGAGGTTGCCGATGATGACGAGCCCGGCGCCGGTGGCCTCGGCGGCGGCGAGGGTCGCCGCGGCGACGGGCGGCCAGTCGGTGTCCCACGTGGTGTAGCTCGGGGGGTTGACGGCGTTGACGATGCTCGCGGCGCCGTGGGCGAGCGCGGTGAGCCGGGATGCGTCGGCGGCGTCGGCGGCGACGACCTCGACGGCGTCGGGGTGCGCGTCGTGCCACGGACGCTCGGTGACGCGGCCGGAGCGCGAGGCGAGGGTGACGGTGTGACCGGCGGCCACGAGGGCGGCAGTGGTCGTGCGGCCGACGCCACCGGCGCCGAGGACGAGGTGGTGGGACATGGGGGCTCCTGGAGGCGGTCCTGGGTCGCGGGTCGCGAACTCCTCGCGAATGTGAGCGGTGCTCACGTTTCAAGCATGCGCGCTGCGTCACTAGAAAAGCAAGAGCAGTGCTCACATTTTCTCGTCCGATGTGTCAGGCTCGGCCCATGAGCAGTTCGGAGCCGACCAGCGACCCGACCCCCGGCTCGACGACCCCCGAGCCGACGCCCCCCGAGCCGCTGGGCCGACGGCCTCGCAACCGGATCGCCGTCGAGGCCGACATCCTCCGGGTCGCCCGCGAGCACCTGGCCACCTCGGGGGCCGCCGCCCTCAGCCTGCGGGCGGTCGCCCGGGACCTGGGCATGGTCAGCTCGGGCATCTACCGGTACGTCGAGAGCCGCGACGAGCTCCTGACCCGACTCATCGTCGACGGCTACACCTCGCTCGCAGCCGCGGTCACGAGCGCGCACGACAACGTCGACCCCGACGACCTCGGGGGCCGCTGGGAGGCGGTCGCACACGCCCTGCGCGCCTGGGCGCTGGAGCACCCCCACGACTTCGCCCTCCTCTACGGGTCACCCGTGCCGGACTACAGCGCGCCGGCGGAACGGACGACCGAACCCGGCACCGCCGTCCTCGCCCTCGTGACCCGCATCGTCGACGCGGCCGCCCGCGCCGGGCGCGGCCCCGTGCCGCCCGTGCCGCTCGGTCACCTCGCGGGGCCCGCGGTCGGGGCTTTCCTCGACGACGACTTCTTCGCGGGGACGGCGATCGACGCGGCAGCGCTGGCCCAGGGCCTCAGCGCCTGGACGCTCCTGCTCGGCGCCGTCACGAGCGAGGTGTTCGACCAGCTCGGGCCGGTCGCCGACCCCGACGCACTGTTCGCCTGGCACGTCGCCGTGTCGCGCCGGCTCGTCGTGGCGGACTGAGTACCGCCCTCCGGGCGAACCGGCGGCGCGCGGCGACCCGCACGGCTGTTCGGACGGAGGTCCGACGGGGGCCGGCAAGCGACGGCTGAGGCCGGTGGAGGCCCGTCGAGGTGCCCGGCCGGGCCGCCCCCGCCGGACGGCTCGAAACGGGCAAAAGTGACTAGTCCGTACACACCGGACCCCATCGTCGGCGTCCCGGGCCGCCTCTCCACCGACCACATCCACAACCGTCCACAGCCGGATCCACAGCTGTGTGCACAGCGTGACCGCGTCGTGACCCGGTCGTCCGGAACCCACAGGCTCTACCCCCAGCTGTGGTTATCCACCTCTGTGGACAACTCTGTGGAAGTGGCACCGTCCACTACCCACAGGTGACTAGCCACCAATACGCACAAAACGGACATGGCCTCCGACGGTTTCCACAAGGACACTGTGGACAGGTGTGGACGAGATCGGAAATCTTGCGGAAAACCTGCACCGTGCTTGTGTGCGCCGTGTGAACGACGAGAAGGCGTCCACAGCCGCCCCTGGCCGGCCCCGTCGCCGGCCCACACCCCCTGCACACGCGAAACGACGCGCTGACCTGCATCGACGCCGGTTGTCCACAGGATCCACAGCACCTATGACGATGACGAGAACCCAGATGACGGGAGATGCCCCGACAACGAGGGTCTCGAGCGACCCGACAGCGACGTCGGGGAGAGCCGTGGAAGACTCCCCCCGACACGGCCCGCCAGCAGGTGCCGGGGCCCACGACCGTTTGTGGCGTGTTTGTGGTGCCACCTCGGGCGCAGGGACTAGTGTCTGAGCCCCCATGTCCAACCTGTCGAAGTGAGAGCACCGTGAAGTTTCGGGTTGAGCGAGACGTCCTGGCCGAGGCCGTGACCTGGGTGGCGCGCGGTCTGCCGGCGCGCCCGCCCGTGCCCGTGCTCGCGGGCGTGCTCCTCGAGGCCAGCGAGGAAGGCTCGCTGACGCTGTCGGCCTTCGACTACGAGGTCTCCGCGAAGATCACGGTCCCGGCCGACGTCGCCGAGGCCGGTCAGGTTCTCGTGCTCGGCCGCCTGCTCGCCGACATCTCGCGCAACCTGCCCAACAAGCCCATCGACGTCAGCACCGACGGCACGAAGGTCAACGTCGCGTGCGGCTCCTCGCGCTTCAGCCTCCGTGAGATGCCGGTCGCCGACTACCCGACGCTCCCGGCCGCCCCTGAGACCAGCGGCACCATCGCCGGCGACACCTTCACGCAGGCGGTCGCGCAGGTCTCCATCGCCGCCGACCGGGGGGACACGCTCCCGATCCTCACCGGCGTCCGCGTCGAGATCGACGGCGACAAGGTGACGCTGCTCGCCACCGACCGCTACCGCCTCGCGATGCGTGAGCTGACGTGGACCCCGAGCGAGTCCGATGCCAGCCACGTCGCTCTCGTGCCCGCCCGCCAGCTGTCCGACACCGCCAAGGCGCTCGGCGCGTCCGGTTCGGTGTCGCTCGCGTTCGGCGCGGGTGGCGACGGCCTCATCGGCTTCGAGGCCGGTCAGCGTCGCGCCACGACCCGTCTGCTGGACGGGGAGTACCCGAAGGTCACCTCGATCTTCCCGACGAGCGTCGACACCGAGGCCGTCGTCGAGACCGCCGCCCTGGAGGAGGCCGTCAAGCGCGTGGCCCTCGTCGCCGAGCGCAACACCCCGGTGCTGCTGAAGTTCACCGACGGCCAGGTCGCCATCGAGGCCGGCACCGGCGATGACGCCCAGGCCTCCGAGGCGGTCGAGGCCACCCTCACGGGCCCCGAGATCCAGATCGCGTTCAACCCGCAGTTCCTCCTCGACGGCCTCCACGCGGTCGGCACCGCCTTCAGCCGGCTCTCGTTCACCCAGCCGAGCCGCCCCGCCGTGCTCTCCGGCCAGGAGGAGGCCGACGGCGAGCCCGACGGCACGTACCGGTACGTCCTGATGCCGGTCCGCTTCGCCAGCTGACCCAGCCGCCGCCCCCGCCGTCGCCGGCCACGAGGTGACGGCCCGCGGCCGCGAGCAAGGACCAAACCCGCCGGTGCACCCGGTGCTCCGGCAGGCGTAGCCTCGAACCGCTCGCGCTCCACCGGCACTCCCTGCCGCACCTCGCTCCCCGCACTCCCCCAGAAAGGCTCCCGACATGCAGCTCGGTCTGATCGGTCTCGGCAAGATGGGCGGCAACATGCGGGAGCGGTTGCGTCGCGCGGGCCACGAGGTCATCGGGTTCGACTTCAACCCGGCCGTGCGCGACGTCGGCTCGTTGCCGGCGCTCGTCAGGAAGCTCGAGGCTCCCCGCGTCGTGTGGGTCATGGTCCCGGCCGGCGACCCGACTCGCGAGACCGTCGCCAAGCTGGGCGAGCTGCTCGAGCCGGGTGACCTCGTCATCGACGGCGGCAACTCGCGCTTCACCGACGACTTCGAGAACGCCAAGCTGCTCGCCGGCAAGAAGATCGGCTACGTCGACTGCGGCGTCAGCGGCGGCATCTGGGGCCTCGAGAACGGCTACGGCCTCATGTGCTGTGGCGACAAGAAGTGGGTCAACAAGGCGATGCCGATCTTCGACGCGCTGCGCCCCGAGGGCCCCCGCGACGAGGGCTTCGTCCACGCCGGCAAGGTCGGCGCGGGCCACTACACGAAGATGGTCCACAACGGCATCGAGTACGGGCTCATGGCCGCCTACGCCGAGGGCTACGAGCTGCTCGAGAAGAAGGACATCGTCACCGACGTCCCCGGCGCCTTCAAGGCGTGGAGCCGCGGCACCGTGGTGCGGTCCTGGCTGCTCGACCTCATGGTCAAGGCACTCGAGGAGAACCCGCACCTCGACGACGTCTCGGACTACACCAACGACTCCGGCGAGGGCCGGTGGACCGTCGAGGAGGCCATCGCGCTGTCCGTGCCGATGCCGGTCATCGCGGCCTCGCTCTTCGCCCGGTTCGCCTCCCGCCAGCAGAGCTCGCCGACGATGCAGGCCGTCGCGGCGCTGCGCGGCCAGTTCGGTGGCCACCAGGTCATGACCATCGCCGAGGGCGAGGCCCTGCGCACCGGGTCGACGCCGGCGGCCCCGGCCAAGAAGGCGGCCGCGAAGAAGGGTGCGAGCAAGCGCGCCGCCACCAAGGCCGCGAGCAAGCGGGCCGCCGCGTCGGCGTCCCAGGCGAACGTCGCGACGGCGAAGGCGTCGGCGAAGTCCGGGCGCAAGGCGGCCTCGAAGGCCACCGACACGGCCGACACGGTGCGCGGCCAGAAGCGCGCCGCCAAGAAGGCCTGAGCGCAAGGCCCGGTTCGTTGCATGTCCGCCACCTGACCCTCAAGGACTTCCGCAGCTACCCGAGCGCCGAGCTCGCGCTGTCGCCCGGGGTCACGACGCTCGTCGGTCTCAACGGTCAGGGCAAGACCAACCTCGTCGAGGCCGTCGGCTACCTCGCGACGCTCGGGTCGCACCGGGTCGCCACGGACCAGCCGCTCGTGCGGTTCGGGGCGAGCCAGGCGGTGATCCGCGGGGCCGTCGTGCGCGATGACCGGGAGACGCTCGTCGAGCTGGAGATCACGCCGGGTCGGGCCAACCGGGCCAGGCTCGGCCGCGCGCCGGTCAAGCCGCGCGACGTCCTCGGCACGGTGCGCACGGTCCTCTTCGCCCCCGAGGACCTGGCGCTCGTCAAGGGTGACCCGTCGGAACGGCGTCGGTTCCTCGACGACCTGCTCGTGCAGCGCCAGCCGCGGTGGGCGGGTGTGCGCTCGGACTACGACAAGATCCTGCGCCAGCGCAACGCGCTGCTGAAGTCGGCGGCGCCGGTGCTGCGCAAGGGCGCCCGCCACCGCCCCCGGCCCGGCGACCCGAGCAGCGACGAGGCCCGCGAGGCGGCGCTGCACACCCTCGACGTGTGGAACGACCACCTCGCGAGCGTCGGATCCCAGCTCGTGTACGCCCGGCTGCGGCTGCTGCGCGACCTCGTCCCCGACCTCGCCGAGTGCTACGACGCGGTGAGTGCGGCGGCCTCGAACGCCAGGGCCGTCTACCGCAGCTCGCTGCACGAGGACCTCGCCGCGCGTCTCGCCGCCGGCGAGGTGCCGGAGCTCGACGAGCTGCGTGCGGGGATGCTCGACACCCTGGCGCAGGTGCGCGCCAACGAGGTCGAGCGCGGCGTGACGCTCGTCGGACCGCACCGCGACGACCTCGTCCTGTCGCTCGGGGAGCTGCCGGCCAAGGGCTACGCGAGCCACGGCGAGTCGTGGTCGTTCGCGCTCGGGCTGCGGCTCGCGGCCTACCGGCTGCTGCGCCGCGACCTCGGCGATGACCCGGTCCTCGTGCTCGACGACGTCTTCGCCGAGCTCGACTCCGGCCGGCGCGAGCGGCTGGCCGCCCTCGTCGACGACTGCGAGCAGGTACTCATCACCGCGGCGGTCGGGGCCGATGTGCCCGACCGGCTCCGCGAGCGGGGGTCGACCTTCACCGTCGAGCTCGGCGCCGTCGCATCTCCGGGCGTCGCATCTCCCGATGTCGCCGTAGCCGATGCCGACGCGTCGGGCGACGCGCCGTCCGAGGCCGAGGTCCCCGACGCGGACGCCATCGACGCCATTACCGACCCAGGTGCGTTGCCGGGCAGTGGAGCTCCGGCGAGCTCGGACGTGGAGCCGGCGACCGATGGCTGACGACAGCAGGCCGGACGCCGATGGCCCGGACCGCGACCCGGCGGCGCCGGGGGCCGACGACACGAACCCTCCGGCGGGAGGCGCCGACGGTGACGCCGGCTCGACCGGCGCGCACGATGACCCCGGTCCGTCGGACACCGACACCCGGATCGCCGACGCCGCCGCGTCGGCGCTGGCACGGGCGCGCGCCGCTGCGTCGGAAAAGGGGTTCCGACCGGGCATGAAGCCGCGCAAGCGGCGCCGGCCCATCGGCGAACCGACGCTGTCGGGCTCGAGCCGCGACGGGCGCGACCCCACCCTGCTCGGCGACCAGCTCGACCGGCTGCTCCTCGACCGGGGTTGGCGCGTCGACGTCGCGGTCGGGTCGGTCATGGGGCGCTGGCCCGAGATCGTCGGACCCGACATCGCCGGGCACGTCGAGCCCGCGACCTTCGTCGACGGGGTGCTGACGGTGCGGGCCGACTCGACGGCCTGGGCCACCCAGATGCGCCTGCTCGCGTCGTCGCTGCTCGCGCGGATCGAGGAGGAGGTCGGCGTCGGTGCGGTGAGCGAGCTGCGGGTCGTCGGCCCGAGCGCGCCGTCGTGGAACCGCGGCGCCCGGCGCTCCCCCGACTCCCGCGGCCCGCGCGACACGTACGGCTGACCGCCGGACCGGGCCGCTCGCCACCGCTCGTCGGGCGACTGTCAGCGACGCGTCGCACACTGGCTCCATGACCCCGACGCCGACCCACCGCTGCACCATCGTCCCGCCGTACATGCTCGAGGAGCTGGCGCGCAGCGCCGAGCCGGCCGTAGCGGCCGAGGCACGTCAGGCGCTGCGGCACGACGCGTCGGTCCGCGAGCTGCGCAGCGCACCGACGGCCCGGGCCAAGAAGCGTCGGCACCACCGGCCCGGCACGTCACCGGCGGGCACGCCCGAGACCTCGGCGCCGGTGCCGGACCGCACCATCGCTGACGCGAAGGAGGCCCAGACGACGCCCGGCACCACGGTCCGTCACGAGGGCGGGGCTGCGTCGTCCGACCCAGCGGTCAACGAGGCCTACGACGGGCTCGGCGCGACCTGGGAGCTGTGGTGGCAGGCATACCAGCGCAACTCGCTCGACGGGCAGGGCCTGCCACTGCTCGCGACGGTGCACTACGGCCGCAACTACGACAACGCCTTCTGGGACGGCACCCAGATGGTGTTCGGCGACGGCGACGGCGTCATCTTCGAACGGTTCACCAAGAGCGTCGACGTCATCGGGCACGAGCTCGCGCACGGCGTCACCGAGCACACGGCGGGCCTGAACTACCAGGGGCAGTCGGGCGCGCTCAACGAGTCGATCTCCGACGTCTTCGGTGTCCTCGTCAAGCAGCACCAGCTCGGGCAGAGTGCCGACCAGGCCGACTGGCTCGTCGGTGCCGACCTGTTCAACAGCTCGGTCAAGGGCCGTGCCCTGCGCGACATGCGCAACCCGGGCACCGCCTACGACGACCCGCGCCTCGGCAAGGACCCGCAGCCGGCCGACATGGCCCACTACGTCGACACCCAGGACGACAACGGCGGCGTCCACATCAACTCCGGCATCCCCAACCGCGCCTTCGCCCTCGCCGCCCTCGCCATCGGCGGCAACGCGTGGGAGGACGCCGGGCACATCTGGTACGCGGTCGTGTCGGGCGACACCATCAAACCGCGCTGCGACTTCGAGACGTTCGCGAACCTCACGGTCGACGCGGCCGCGGCCGCTCACGGCGACGGCTCGAGCCAGCACATCGCAGTGCGCGACGCGTGGCAGCAGGTCGGCGTGCTCGCCGCGGGGGGCCAGGCGCCGGCACCCGGCGGATCCGGGTCGGCCGGTTCGGCGG